>JAURGV010000342.1 GCA_030833605.1 Rhodothermales bacterium | reverse complement strand
CTGGTGGGCCAGGCGGTTTGCGATCGAATTGATGAGCGCCACAAAAACATTCTCCCGGCTCATGTTTGGGGAGACGGTAATCCAGCCGGCGTTCAATCTCGGGCCGCCGAGGAAATGAAAGACACGGCTCGCGCTGCTCGCCGACTCGGCGTTTCTGTCGTAAATGGTTTTACAGGGAGCTCCATATGGCATCTTTTGTATGCGTTTCCCCCCGTGCCAAAGCATATGATTGATGATGGATTTAACGACTTTGCCGAGCGCTGGAATCCCATTTTAGATGTTTTTGATAAGGAAGGGATCAAATTTGCGCTCGAAGTGCACCCGGCAGAAATCGCATTTGACATCGCCTCAGCCGATAGGGCCCTCCAAGCCATTAAGGGCCGCAAGGCGTTCGGTTTCAACTACGATCCAAGTCATTTTGGGTACCAAGGCGTCGATTATGTAGCCTTCATCCATAAATTTGCCGATCGCATCTTTCATGTCCATATGAAAGATGTTTGGTGGTCTTCTGAAGCCACCCAAGCTGGCGTTTTTGGCGGACATACCGATTTTGGCGATGTGCGCAGGCATTGGGATTTCAGGTCTCTGGGTCGTGGCAATATCGATTTTGAAGAAATAATCAGAGCCCTCAACCGGGCCGGTTACAACGGACCGCTTTCGGTTGAGTGGGAGGACATCGGCATGGATCGAGAGCATGGAGCCGAAGAAGCGTGTGAGTTTGTACGTTCGGTTGACTTTAGGCCGTCCAATGTTGCCTTTGATGCTGCTTTTTCCGATTCCAAATAAAATCGTTTTGAACTATGAATGATCGTCAATGGGTTGTTACAGCCGTCTTAGCAGGGGTTGTTGCCTCCGCGTTTTTGTATATCCCGGTGATAGGGCATAAGTACACGTTTATTGCCGCCTCCGTGCTTCAAGCGGCATATTTAGGTTGGCAAGACGTGGAAACACCAAGATTTCGATTGGGTGCAATTTGCTTTTCCGTCGGTATATTTTTAGGTCTACCTGTGGTAAGCATTTTACTCGGTGGTAATGGCCCCGGAAATTTATGGGGTGTAGCCGCCTTAATGGGTATTATTCCTGGCGTTATTGCCATGTTCGCAACCCGTTTTCTAAAACAAAAACGAAGCGAATAATCGCGGTGGATTACTCGTCGTGTAGGTGGTCCACGGGATTGGCTAATGCCGCCTTAAGTGATTGGGAGCCAATGGTTAACAGTGCGATGATAGCGATGAATCCTAAGCCTAAAAACATCATTCCAACGCCAAAATTAATGCGGTAGGCAAAGGTGTCTAACCACATAGTGCACAATACATAGGCAAGTGGAAGTGATATCACTGTTGCGATCCCAATAAGTACAATGAATTCCTTCGAAAGCAGGCCAAGGATGGACGAAACTTCGGCCCCCAACACTTTTCGAATGCTGATTTCTTTGGTGCGGTCGCGGTAGCCATTGCAACCGTCAGTATTCAAGCCATTCGGACGGCATCAGCCGACCCGGTAAAATCGCTTCGGTACGAATAGCAACCGGTGGGATTGAATCTCCGTGACTCTGCTTACCTGAATGGAAACGATCGGCTGAGTCACTGTGCAGCTTGAGTTAACGAATGCCTGCGCGTACGAAGTCTTCCGCCAGAATGCTGTCGAGCGTCCTGACGAGGTGCGCGGCGTTTTCGGCGGAGAAGGTCATGGGTGGTTTGATCTTGAGCACATTGTGCAACGGGCCATCGGTAGATATCAGTATCCCTTTGT
>JAURGV010000341.1 GCA_030833605.1 Rhodothermales bacterium | reverse complement strand
TCCGCCTTCTAAAATTTCAATTTTAACTTTATCGGGAGTTTTTACTTTTTTGTCGGAGTCTTTGTCCGAGGAAGTCGCATCGATGCCGGAGTCTTTGTCCGAGGAAGTCGCATCGGAGTCGGTCTCTTCTTCTTGCTCCTTCTCGCTTTCAGAAGCTGCCACATATGCATCCGGATTGACCGAATAATTAATCACGGCACCGCCATTCGACCTGTTTTCACCGGCATAAATAGCGTCGGCGCGGAATCGAGTCCCTTCGGCTTGAATGGTTGAAGCCCGATATGCTACCGGGTTGGAAAAGGCATGAACCGATTCGGATAAAACACCAACGCCCTTCGCGGCTACCTCCCGCAATGGCCGGATATCGTCTAAAATCCAAGCGCTTCTTCCGAACGTTGCGATTGCCAAATCGGCCTCTCGGTCTTGAATCGCCATATCCATGGTGGACGCTGTTGGATATCCTTGTGTCCATTTCGACCAGGTTTTCGCGTTATCCACGGTGACGTACAGGCCGAATTCCGTGCCCAAAAAGGCTAAATTCGGCGAAACAGGGTCTTGGATGTACGACAAGGCAAATCCTTCGACATCGGAACCATCCGCAATCCGCTCCCACGTTTTTCCATAGTCCTTGGTGCGGTATACATAGGGCTCCCAGTTATTCTGGCGGTGATCGTCAACAACCACTACGGCCTCTGAAGCACTATAGGGGGAAGGCTGAATTTGATGAACCCACGACTTTTCGGCGACCCCATTCATTCCTTTGCCCACCTCAGTCCAAGAAGCCCCACCATCACGCGAAAGCTGCACATTGCCATCATCTGTCCCTACCCACAACACGTTGGCATCAACTGGACTTTCCCCAATCGAAACAATGGTCGTGTGATTTTCAGCTTGAGTCGCATCGTAGGTGAGGCCACCCGAAATCATCTGTTTTTGCTTTTCTGGATTGTTGGTGGTCAAATCGGGAGAAATTACTTCCCAACTCTGCCCTTTGTTGGTCGAGCGATGCAGGTATTGGCTTCCGTAATAAATAGTAGCATTATCGTGAGCACTTTGCTCAAAAGCAGCATCCCAGTTGTAGCGTAAAAATACGTCTGGATCCGGATGAAGCGGCTTAATGTTCGAGCTATTGCCGGTCTCTTTATCGTAGCGGCTAATGCTACCTCCTTGGCTCATGGCGTAACCATAACGGGAATCATCTGGGTCGGGCGATACGTCAAATCCGTCGCCAAATGCCACTTCTTGCCAATACGAGTTGCGAATACCCCCCGCGCGCCACACGTACGCTGGCCCGATCCACGAACCGTTGTCTTGCATGCCCCCCATGACATTGTAAGGAAATTCGTTATCCACATTAATGTGATAGAACTGCGCTAGGGGAAGGTTTTCGACAAAACGCCACGTTTTGCCTTTATCACGGGTGATCGACATGCCCCCGTCGTTTCCTTCGATAATAAAACTAGGATCAAGAGCCGATACCCAAAACGCATGGTGATCCGGATGAACCCCATTCGCAGCATATCCGGGTTGCCATTGCGAGAAACTGCGACCTCCATCTTCACTCACATGAATAGCTGTTTCGATCTTGTAAACTCGATTTTCATTTTCCGGGTCTACGTAAATCTCGCCGTAATAAAATGGCCTGCCGTTCACATCGTCGTCGTCGTTAACCATCTTCCACTTCCGACCACCGTTTTCGGATCGGTACAATGCGTTTTTTTTGGCTTCTACTAGCGCATACACGATTTCTGGTTCGTTGGTTGAAAAAGCCAATCCAATGCGTCCCAGTTCGCCTTT
>JAURGV010000340.1 GCA_030833605.1 Rhodothermales bacterium | reverse complement strand
TCCTTTCGAGCCGCAGTCGTGACACTCTGACCAACGGCATCTGATCCTAAAATATCTAAAAAAGCAGTGATTCTATTGGGGTCAAGGTTATCGAACACATCGTCCAAAAGCAAAATGGGCGTTTCGGAATTCCTTGCCTTGAGGTAGCCGTATTGGGCTAGTTTCATGGCCATTCCAAAACTGCGATGCTGGCCCTGAGAGGCGAACCGTCTAACCGGTAATGCTCCCAAAAACATGTCCAAATCGTCCCGATGCGGGCCCACAAGGGTATTGCCACGATCTCGCTCGGCGTCTGCTTTGCGATCCAATTCCTTCCGAAATAGCTCTTCGACGTTCGACACTTCGATGGGCTCATTTCCAAACGGTTCATAGGCCAACGCTGGACGCTCGACGACGGTCGCGATGGCCTGATAGGCTTCTTCAAGGTGGGAGGAAAACTCTTCGACGAAACGATGGCGAGCTTGAATCAACATGGACCCATGACGAACCAATTCTTCTGTCCACGACTTAAGAAGAATCGCATCGGGTGATTGTCTACGTTTCCGAGCGGCTCCAAGCAACTCATTTCGCTGTTTTAGGGCTTTCCGGTAGCGAAGAAGGTGATCCAGATAGACCGAACTCGATTGCGAGACAATGTTATCGAGGAAGCGACGGCGAATTTCCGGTCCTTCTGCCGTTAGCTGATGATCCTCTGGCGAAAAGACAACCACTGGAAATCGGCCAACCAAATCTGAAAACCTGTCCAGCGGCGCTCCTGAAACGAATACTTTTTTACCTTCACCGGGCATAAAGGCGACTCTGACCTTGATTTGCCCCCGCTTTTCCGATTCAAAAACACCTTCCACTTCGTAATAAGGCGCATCTTTCTGCAAAACGTAGCGGTCGCTCGTGGTCAAAAAACTGCGGGACAGACACAGAGTGTAAATGGCTTCCAGCACATTAGTCTTCCCAACCCCATTCGACCCCACAAGAAGGTTCATGCCGCGATCAAAATGAACCTCGGAATCCACGTGAGCTCGAAAATTTTTTAATCGAAGGGACTGAAGAATCACAACGCGGGGTGCTTAATCTGAAGGTTTTTCTATTGAATAAGCTACGCTAAACCGCTTATTTCGTTCGCTCGAAACCTGCGAATCTTAACCCTCATTGGCCTATAAAATCGTACCTTAGATCATTCATCGTAGAACCACCTCCTTTTATTTATGCACAAGGCGCCCCCACTATTCGCCGAAATCGAAAAACTTGCCACGGAGCAACGTAATCCGCGATCGCAAGCCATCGATACGGCCTCGGTTCGAGAGATCCTAGAGATCATTAGCACGGAGGATCACGGGGTTGCTCCCGCGGTTGCGACGCAACTTGACCAAATTGAAAAGGCCGTTGTTCACATTGAACATGCGTTCCGAAATGGTGGACGGTTGTTTTATGCCGGTGCAGGCACCAGCGGTAGGCTCGGGATATTGGATGCGTCCGAATGCCCTCCCACCTTTGGCACCAAGCCCGAAATGGTTCAAGGCCTTATCGCGGGTGGTTTACCGGCTGTGTTTCAGGCCCAAGAGGGCGCAGAAGATCTGGAAGAAAATGGCGCGCAGGCCATTTTGGATGCGGGTGTTACCGAGGCCGATGTGGTGTGTGGTATTGCAGCCAGCAGGCGCACCCCATATGTGGTCGGTGCTGTAAATCGGGCGCGAAAAATTGGATGTAAAACCCTTTTTATTACCTGCACCCCACGTTCTGAATTCACGCTCGATGTGGATGTCCCCATTTGCGCCGTTGTGGGCCCCGAAGTCGTTATGGGGTCTACCCGGATGAAAAGCGGGACGGCGCAAAAAATGATTCTGAATATGCTCACCACAGCTTCCATGATTCGCCTCGGGAAAGTGTACGAGAACATGATGGTGGACCTCCAAATGACCAATGCAAAGCTGGTCGAGCGGTCCAAACGTACCGTAATGACGGTTTCTGGGCTTTCCTATGAAGACGCGACGGTCCTTCTGGA
>JAURGV010000033.1 GCA_030833605.1 Rhodothermales bacterium | reverse complement strand
CATTTTGTCATAGGCTTACAAAAAAGATTTTAATGTCCCATTGGAGGGTCGTATTGGCGGGTTAAAACGGCGTTTTTCTGGCGCGGCCAGATTTCATTAAGCGTATCCCCTTCGTACAATCGGCCATTCTTCATGACCCATTGAATGGCATTGGTGTTACGAATGTCGTCCAACGGATTGGCATTTAGTATGACCAAGTCGGCCAGTTTACCCGATTCAATGGATCCGATATCTCCTTGCAGGCCAATGCCTTCCGCGCCAAAGATCGTTGCCGTTCTAAGAGCATTATGAGGGGACATGCCGCCGGACGCTACCGACCAAAGCTCCCACTGGTACCCTAATCCTTGAAGCTGACCATGGCTTCCGACGCCCACTTTCCCGCCTTGCAGCACAATTTTGTTGGCAATTTCGGCGTGGCGTGAAAACACGTACTCTTCGTCCCGGAACCACCCGCCGGGGCCTGGGCCATTTCCAGGACCACGTCGCCTTGTTTTTGCGTCAATTTCCTCGTGTGGGGTAAACGTTCTTAGTTTCGCATCGTCGTGCGGGTTTTCGTTGGTGTAGTAATAGCTCTCACCAAAAGGCCCACCATATGAGACCAACAAAGTTGGCGTATACAGCATATTCGTGAACGCCGAAAGCCCTATTACATCCTGAAACAGCGGATAAATGGGAAAAGAATGCTCCTGTCCGGGATATCCATCCTGCAACATGGTCAAATTGTATTCTAAGCTCAACCCACCTTCTGTGGTTGGTTTCAAGCCTTGCTCTTTAGCTGCGATCGCCAGCCATTGACGCTGTTGGCGATTACCAGACATGTACATTTTGAATGTTTTGGTGTGATAGTATTCACTGTAGCGTTTCAAAATGCGTCGGGCATCGTCCAAGTCTTTGATTGGGTCGGTGACATAGTCGCCAAACACTCCAGGTCCGGTTGAATAAATGCGTGGACCAATTAATTCACCAGCCGTCACAAGATCCCCGTAGGTGAGCACGTCGGTCGTTCCCGTTTGGGGATCACGTGTGGTGGTCACTCCGTAGGCCAGATTCGCTTGATAGGCCCACGTATCGGGTTTATGGAAGCCACTCGCCTGCCACATGTGCGCATGCGTATCTACAAATCCAGGTACAATGGTTTTACCGGTCATATCCATAACCTTGGCACCGGCCGGAATACTCACTTCAGAAGTACTCCCAACTGCTGTGATTCGGTTGTTGGTTACAACAACACGTCCGTTTTCAATGACCTGGTCGCCTTTCATCGTAATAAGGCGAGCGCCGTCTAGCACAACCGTCCCTTTTGGTAGGTCGCGGGGATGCTCGATGGCGACACGAGTTTCAGTGGGCTTATACTCAGGCGTGCCGTCGTCTTCTTTTTCAGCTTCTTCCTTGTCAGCTTTCTCTTCTTCGGCTTCTTCCTTTTCGTCATCGCCGTCTTCTTTGTCCGCCTTTTTCGCTTCCTCTGCAGCTTTTTTCGCTGCTTCTTTGGCTTTATCCGCCGCTTCCTTGGCCTCTTTTTCGTCTTTTCTAACGGTATCTATGCGTTGACGCTCTGCAAGGTCGTATACAATATGTGCATTCCCAATGGACCAATGAAGGGTCGTTCCATTCGTCTCCCAAGCCGGAAACTGCCCACCGATATCCGTCACACGCCACGAAGGAAACGAAGCGCCTTCCGGATTCGAAACTGAAATGGTTTGTGCATCGCCCCCAATGGCAGGGATGGTGACCACGTATATTTCGTTGTTGATCTCAGCTAGCGCATAGTCTCCCTTGGGAGCTTTAATTGTGGTTCCAGCCGTGTGCGGAGAGGTAGCACCGGAAGCCGATTTCCCAGTGACTTTTAAGAGGGACTTTTGATCGGTGCCATCCCATTTGAACGATACCAGACCGTCTGAACGTGTATTGCCGTAAATGCGGTCTTTATCGTCCAGCGTAAAATGAATGTTGCCCCATTTATTTGGAGCAATCACCGTGTTCATGCCACCGGTACCGGGGATCCAAATCAGTTCGGTCGCTGAACTGCCCGAGCCTTGTCTAAAGTTGATGGCTGGAGCCGTGGTGGCTACAATTTTATCCTCATGGGGCGACCATTTTGGGTTTTGATAGACTCCTTCTTCCTTCGTGAGCTTAACCGGCTGCCCCGAGCCTGAAGCGTTCACTTTATATAACGCGCCACCGTTGCCATCCCAAGTAGCATAAACCAGCCATTTACCATCGGGAGACCAGTCTGGATGGGCTTCGACCACAGAGGAGGTCGTTAATCGCTTAGGCGTTCCATCTGGATAATCCATTACGTACAGCTTATCCAATGCCGTAAAAGCTAACCGTTTGCCATCTGGAGAAGGGACAGTATCCCGAATCTCGTTGATGGTAAACGTTTCGGAGTCTTCGATAGGATACGTGAAGTCCATGACCGGGCCAATAGGCATCGAAACCTCGGCCGTAAAGGGGATTTCCGTTTGAGCCGATCCATCGACGGGGATATTCCAGATGTGACCACCGTGAAACGCAATGAGCGATTTAGAGTCGGGTGTAAACGTCATGCCCGGCATAATATCCCGTGGCGGACGACCTTCTTGGTTATCACGTTGCACCGGATAGGCTAGCCACTTTTCTTCACTGGACTTCAAATTGCGCAAAATCAGTCCGGTTTGTTCTTCATACCGTGTGGCATAAACCAGCCAATTCCCATCGGGAGATAGAGTTGGTCGCATACCCGACCCATACCTGGACGAGCGTGTAAACGTCTGCCCCGTTTCACGATCGTACATCAACAGCTGCATTTGCGGGAATTCAGCATTGTACGTCCATTGGCCTTGACGGATAGCATGCCAAATGTAACGTCCATCGGCGCTAAACGAAGGTCCGGTAACGTGGGAGCCACCCGATCCAATAATGCTCGCGCCAGATCCGCCGTCTACGTGCGCAATCCAAAGGGTTGAGGGATTGAATCGTCCCGCTCCCTTGGTATACACATAATACTTGCCATCGGGCGCATACTCGGGCGATTCGTAATGACTATCGTTTCCTTGGGTAATTTGCTTCGTTTTACCGGTGGCCACTTCAATGGTCCAGATATTTTCCCCACCACTTCGGTCGGATTTGAAAATAACTTTGCTCCCATCCGGACTAAACCGAGGTTGGGAATCAAACGACATACCCGTGGTCAAGGTATCGGCTTGGCCACCACCTATAGGCAGTAACCATAAGTCGCCAAGAAGATCAAAAACGAGGGTTTTACCATCCGGACTCACATCAAGCGACATCCAAGATCCTTCACTGGCGGTGTACGCATAGGTTCGCTCTGCTAAAAGCGGCAGATTTGCCTTTTCGTCCATTTTCTTTTTAGTCGAATCGGCTGCGGGCGAGGCGTCCTGTGCGTGTATGGCTGTGGGCAGCAGGGTCGCAAGGAAGACGAAGGTTACGAGTAAGAAACGCATGGCAGGTTGATTTACTGGTCCTGA
This sequence comes from Rhodothermales bacterium, assembly GCA_030833605.1. Lineage (GTDB taxonomy): Bacteria > Bacteroidota > Rhodothermia > Rhodothermales > UBA10348 > UBA10348. The sequence continues at coordinate 11,007 of JAURGV010000033.1, read as the reverse complement.
AAAACTGGTAAGACCGTAAATCTACGCTTTGAAACGAGAAATCCAATTTTACTTCAGGACGCGACCAATCCTAAACGAGAACTCCCGATCCGAACCCGTAGCTACCTCTAGCCTAAAAGGCATGCCAAATGGATAGCTAATTCCCAGTCCAGCTTCGTGGTATCGGCCTCCAAACTCCCCTATTTCCTTCACATGGGACGAAAACGCATGGCCTCCAAACACATAAACGCCCATCCCTTTTTCAGCAAGTCCCCATAACCCCAGCTGCTCAAACAACGCCGTAGTAAAATCGTGGGCCCAAAAAATGCCCGCTAGCCGATCGGCAATAAACCGGGAGCTTTTTAACGTTCTGAATCCCGTGAACTCGGAAAAAGGACCCGCCGACCCACTCAGGGTAAATTGACGCTGAATGGGGAGGCCTCCGTGGCTAAACCCACCCAGCGCTGTAATGCGAAACCAATTGGGCCTAGCGCGTCTTCTATAAAACGTGGTAAACTTTAGCGTTCCCCGGGCCTCGAGACGCGTAAAATCCCAGTCTGAATCGAAAAGCTGGCCAGGAGATCGCTCCCAAAATAATTCCAGTGCGTTTTCCCCTTCTTCCCCGATGCGCCCCATAATTTCTACAGAACGTAGGTCTCCGGGATGAATGGATGGGTTGTCTCGTTGCTTGTTATAAAACAGCCACCCCTCGTGGTTAGACAGTTTCTCTAGGCTGCCGTGAACTTCTGAATGGCCCCGAAAGGAAACCAAAACCGGTACGCTCGATGGGGTAAAGTCTACGTTGGCCGAGAATGCCCTTCGGTTGTAATAATCGTATAAGTCGTTGTAGCCCAGGTAGGTAGCGAATCCGGGTATAAAGCGCCCCAGCTCCTCCGTGCGTGCGATAACCGAGGTAGCGTCTAGAAATTCCATTCCAGCAAAGCCCTTTAAAGGGCCAATAGACCAAGGCACGTTGAGCTGCTCGCGATGCGAAATTCGCTTTCGCTGTGTGGAATATCCTACCGAAGTACGCCACATGAGCTCACCCTTTTTGGACGAACCATAGCTGAGTCCAGGATGCCAACCATCCACTCGATTAAACCAAAACCAGTCGCCACCTGCAATCCGCTTCCCTAAATCAAACCTAGACGCTGGGCGAGCATCTTCCTCGTCCTCTTCGGCCTGTTCGGTTACCGGAAACGCAGCATATTGAGCCAGTAAACCTTCCGGTCGAAACGCCCTCGCGATCGTCATGCGGGAGTCCAAATTATAGAGGACTTCGGTTTCTTTGGGAGTAAGCGGGATGAAAGATGGATTCCGAGCAAACAGTTCGTCACTCCGATTCGCTAAGGGATGCCGTATGTGTTGCGCGCCCGGGACCGCCAACGAATCGGGTACCGGAGGATTCACAACGTGTAAAGACTGTCCCGATATTTGTTCATACCTCGCTGTAGGGTATCCCACGCCGGTTCTGCCAAATTCTACCGTGCCTTGCACACGAAGGTTGATGGGGAGCCACAGCGAATCCCCTATAGACACGAACTGCTGCTCCAAATAAATATCGTGGAGCTGTACCGGTGGAAGGATATTCGTCGCTGGAAACGGCCGAGCATGTACTTCTAAGACGGCGTAAACCGAATCCAAAACGGCCACATGACCCGAAAACGAAGGCAACGTAGCGCTTTGCGGCGTGAAATAGATATCATAAACCCGTTTCCCATCCAACTCCCGGATTTCTCCAAGGGTAAAAACATACATTTCTAAGGCGTTCGGATGGAGCGGCCCAGCATACCGCGTGCCCATGATCTCAATGTCGTCGTCTTGAAAATTGACAACTGCATGGGGCGAAGCAAACTTAAAAACACCACTTTTCGCAGGACTAAACCGCTCAGCCCGAAGAATTTCGCGGGTGCCGCCGGTTTGAGACCACCACGTCGAGCGAACACTTTCGTTCATTTGAACCAATTGGTTCTCTGCATATAGCATGAATCGCGTATACGTGTCGGCATAGGTAGATTTCAAATGCTGCCGCATGCGCTTTTTCGCGGCCAACGCCTGCCGCATAATGTTGTAGGCCGGATTCTCGCCTGTAACCACCACTTCTTCCAGCGTTATGGAGGCCCTTTTTAATTCGATGGTGAGTGCTTTACGAGGAATTTCGAGCACGTCCAAAACCTGGATTTGGTACCCGATGAAGCGAATTTCGAGGGTTACTGGGACGTCGCTTATGGTTAATTCAAATTGACCACCCACATTGGTACTGGTACCCCGCGTTGTTCCTTGAACTTGGATAGTAGCGGATGGCAAAGGGAACTGATCTAAGGCGTCTACGACCTTTCCAAAAATACGAACTTGTCCAAGCACAGCACTAGGGACAAGCATCATAAATAGGGCCATTAAGGCACCGAAGCGACTCCGCATGAAGAATCTCGAGGTAGAAACAAGAATCAATTGAATCATCAAATAGGTAGAACGGTATGATGGTTCATCTATTGTATCAAATTACGGCAAACTAGCCGCTTTCATGTACCAATTTATAGGAAAACGGGTTTTGGTTCACCTCTACAGTCGCGAAGGAATCGCTGTGGGGACTGTTGAAGGACGCGTAGCCGACGTGGCCAAAGCCGTGGAAGTCGCTGAAGGGATGAAAAAGGATCTTGTGTTTGTGGTCGATATTCAGACCGGCGATCCTGAAAACCCCTACAAGAACAGCGCAGGGATGGAAGGCGAATCGTGGTTCGCGATTCAGGATATTGAAATTCTGGATGACGAAAAACCCAGATTGTTTACGAACTAAAGGAGCGTTGGGTTAAACCAAACTGGACACGAGTAGAACCTAGTGCCGCTAAATATGTACTACACATAGTTACATTATCTTTAGTACATCAACTTTGTGCGATTAGATGGTCAATACAAGGTTCTCGACCGCTTTACACGTTCTCGTCGAACTCGCTGCATCGGAAGAAAAGGTTTTAAGCTCGGCTGAGCTGGCTGATAAAATAAATACCCATGCGGTGGTTGTGCGGCGTTTGGTGGCCTTGTTTAAAGAGGCCGGACTGGTAAACGTGACGCGGGGCGCCAATGGTGGCGTTTCCCTTGCCAAATCCCCCGCAGACATTTCCCTCGGTGAATTGGCCGATATCACAGAAGAGAACTTTGCGTTCGAAACAAACTCTATTCCGGTTTCGGTACTTAATCCCGATACCTTTCCGGACGCTGTTTTGTCTACCATAGAAGGACAAAAACGCAAAATTCAGGCACTCGCTTTAGCGCATTTCGAAGGGGTTTCGCTTCAAGATATTTTAGCGGCCTCCATTTTACGGTCAGAACTGACCAATTTGGTGGCAAAAGGCCTCTCGGACGAACAGATTCGTAACGAGTACCACATTCAAAACGGTCATCTGGTGCGGAAATAACTACTTGGTGCCCAATTGGTTAAGCATTTCTTTGACCGCTTTCTCTAATTGTTCGTCGCGTCCTAGGCTCTTGGTTGACGGCGCATTTTTTACTCGGAAATCAGGCTCTAGCTGCTGATTTTCGAGCGGCGCTCCCGTTAGGTCATCGAACGATAGGTGAACCGTCCTCAAGCTGCTTTGCCCGTCCGGCATACCCGTTCCAGACACCCACGAACACGTGCCCGCTACTGGCATCCCCACAATGGAGCCAATTTCTTTGGTTCGGTACGCATACGGGAAACAGTGACCGTCCGAATAATTGCCTTCGTTGACCAATAGAATGCTTGGTTTTACCCACTTGCGTTGTGGCTCGCCGCCAATTACGCGGCCTTCCCGGTTCGTAAACGTGGCATAACGGAATCCATTAAGGAAGGTAGAAAGGTCGTCTACTAAGTCTCCTCCTCCGTTCCAACGAGTGTCGACCACCATGGCTTCTCGTGTAGCTTGTCTGCCCAAGGCATCTTCAAACGTAACACGGTAAGCTGGATCACTCATACTTCTCACGTGTACGTAGCCCAATCGGCCACCTGAAAGCGAATCCACCGCAACGCGACGGGATTCGACCCATCGTTCGTACAATAACCCGGATTCTGCTCCGGTGGAAATGGCCTTTACCACTTCATCCCAAGCCGTTTTTCCATCGGCCGAGCGAAGCGAAACCAGTACATTCGTTCCCGCGACGAGGTTCATCACCTGCGCCCAATTGGTACCCTCTGCGACCGAAGCGCCGTTAATTTTTTCGACAACAACGCCCGGGACGATTTTTGTGTTTGGGTTGTCGACAGGCCCTTTAGCGAGGACTTCATCGACGCGATAGCCTGTTTTCAACGGGCTTAACAATAACCCAAGAGCACCGGTCGCATCGCCGTCAGCAACAGACTGGAAAAAACCTGCACCCGTATGGGACACATTGAGTTCGCCCAACATTTCATTCAACAATTCCTCGAAATCATATCCGTTTGAAATATGAGGAAGGAAGCGTGAGTACGCAGTTAAATACGAGGGCCAGTCTACCCCGTGAAAGTCCGTTTGATAAAACTTTTTATTAACCCAGCGCCAACCAAATCCAAGATTGTAAGCAAATTCAGCCTGTCGGTCGATGGTATAGGTCCCCCCGATAGCAATGGAAGTGCTTTTTCCTGTCGCCACGTCGACCTTCGACATTTTGCCTCCAGCCACCATGAATACGTTTTTCCCATCGGCATCGAGGGTCAAAGAGCCACCGGAGCCGCCCATTTTAGCTAATATGGACGTTTCTTTGGTGCGAAGGTTGGTTTTCCAGAGATCGTAGCCTTTTTCGAATCGAGCCAAATAGAGCAAGGTTTCGCCGTCCGGGGTGACAACCGCATCGGACAGGTTGGACGAATGAATGGTTAGCCGCGCTTTTCGATCTTCAATGCGATCCCAATCGATCACGACGGGTTTAATCTCTTCTTTCTTTTTGGCGTCCTCTTTTTCGTCCTTTTTATCGTCCTTTTTATCCGCACTCGCGGCTTTTTCCTTTTCCTTCTCGGCTTCGGCGAGCAGCTCGGCTTCTTCCTTCGTCAAATTATACTTTTGCCATGCTTCTTCCGTAAGAAACAGACCGTACACGTCGGATTGGCGGCCACCCGTGCTCGCTAAATCCTGCATCCCGTCGCGTGACGAGAACCAGACCATGAGCTTGCCTGCCATCATCCACTTGGGGTTGGAATCCGAAAAACCGGAGTCGGTCATATTGCGAACTTTACCCGTTCCATCGGCCTTGATGAGTCCAATTTCGGTAGGCCAGAAATCGGGTTGGCTGTATTCCATAAACAGCCATTTCGAGTCTGGGGACCACGAATACGACTGATCGCCATCGCCATACGAGAAGAAGTTTTCGCTCCCCATTAAGACCGTGGGTTTTTTAGTCGCACGATCAACTACCGCTAAGGTCATGCGGTCGTGGAGGTAAGCGACCGATTTACCGTCCGGGGAGACTACCGGCTGATATTCGTCGGCTTCGGTGGCCAGCAGTGTTTTTTCTTCTAAGCTGGTGGCCGTGAAAAAGTACTTTTCATCATCCCGTTTAATGGACGATTCGTACAAATTCCAGCTACCGTCCCGCTCGCTAGCATACACCAGGCTACGGCCTTTAGGGTCAAAACTGACCCACCGTTCGGCTTCGATGGTGTGGGTTACTTGTTTGGTCGATCCCGACTCAACCGAGGTGACAAACACATCGCCGCGATAAATAAAAGCGACTTCTTTGCCATTTGGGGCGGGCGTCATTTCGGATACCGAGCCGGAAACGCTGATACGCTCCACGGTTCTGTCGCCCGGGTCGCGGTTAATATGAACGGCTAGCTTGACGGGAGCTCCTCCTTGGGAAAGCGAGTAAAGTTCGCCGTCCCATGAAAACGCCATCATTCCGTTAGTCGCCACACTCAGGGAACGGACCGGGTGTTTGGTAAATGAAGTGAGTTGCGTGCCGCTTCCGCTCTCGGAAAGACCTCGTTTGTATACGTTAAACGTTCCGTCGGCTTCGCTGAGGTAGTAAAAAGTGGCTCCGTCCGCTGAAAACGATGGATTGCGATCTTCTCCGCCAAACGTGGTGAGCTGCTTAAATTCGGACGTAGCGAGATCATAGGTCCAGATATCGCGAGCCGCCGAGCTAACGTGGTGTTTTCGGAAGTCGTTTTCGTAGCTAGTAATGTCTTCAAAAATGAGTTGGGTGCCCGCACTATTGAATTTGGCGTTGATGGCGGGGACGGTCAGGAGTTGGGTCACGCGGCCGCCAGCGACAGGTACGCTGTAGAGTTCGGGCTGCGCGCTGGTCGGAAAATTGGAGCTGGCGGCCGCGTCCAGGCGCGCCGACTCGAATAAAACAGCCAGCCCATCGGCTGTAAAGGTAGCGGGGGTATCGTTCCTAGAATCGAAGGTGAGCCGAGTCGGCGCGCCCCCACCAGCAGGCATTACAAACACATCCAAATTGCCGTATCGGTCCGAGGCAAACGCGATGTGTGATCCATCGGGCGACCAAACAGGAGTAGTGTCTCTGCCGGTAAACGTAGTTAATTGGAAGGCCGATCCACCCGAAACAGGAACGGTGTATATATCGCCCTGATAGGTGAATGCTATGGTTGAACCATCTGGGGAAATGGCCGAATTACGTAGCCACAAGCTCGAATCTTGAGCGGTTGCCGAAAATCCAATCGTTAAAAACAAGCCCACTAATAAACTACGCATATCCGTTTCATTCTAGTTCTAAAAACCGTGGTGGAAAGGGTACCATTCGACGCGACCTCCACGTCAAGAAGGTACAACCTTCTTTTGTTAGGGGTTATGCGAAGAGTTGCTTACCGGTAGAACGGGCGAACCGGTCGTTTTAATTCGATTGGTAGCCGCCACCAACTCTTTGGTAATTCCTTGCTCATGAGACGAGTGACCCGCGTTCGACACGATCACCAAGGTCGACTCCGGCCATAATTCGTGCAGATCTACTGCGCTGGCTACCGGACATACGATATCCCATCTTCCGTGAACAATGAAAGTTGGAATGTGGCGAATCATATCGACCCTGTGTAGCAATAGGTCGTCGGGCTCAAGCCGAACATTTCTGAAATAGTGTGCTTCCAAACGAGCGAGGCAATATGCTTTGTTGTCGTTATGAAAGGCCGTTTCAAAGTCAAGATTGGGCTCCATAGTGCACGAAGACCCTTCGTACACGCTCCATATTTTGGCAGCCGCTACGGCTTCTTCGCGGTCTGGGCTGTTGAATTTCTTCCAATACCCTTCCAATAGGTCATGGCGATCTTCTTCAGGAAGGTGTTCGGCGAAAATCTTCCATCGTTCGGGTTGAATCAGGCGCATTCCGTACAACCACCATTCAATTTCTTCGTCCCGTAAAAGCCAAATACCTCGAATGGTCAATGTGCGACACGATGCCGGCTTTTCCTGCGCGTAATACAGCGACAACGTGCTTCCCCACGATCCGCCAAACACATGCCAGGTCTTGATGCCGAGCATTTCCCTTAGCGTTTCGATATCGCCGACCAAATCATCGATCGAATTATTGCGCAGTTCGCCTAACGGCTCGGACCGCCCCGCTCCACGCTGGTCAAATAGAATGATTCGGAAGTAAGATGGGTCGAAAAAGCATCGATCCTTGGTCGAACATCCTGCTCCTGGACCTCCATGCAAGAAGATCACGGGCTCTCCATTCGGATTTCCGCATTGCTCCCAGTACAGCGTATGGATGTCATCGACTTTTAGGGTGCCGGTTTCGTAAGGTTCGATATCCGGATAGAAATGGGGATTGGGCATATGGACCGGTGGTCAGCTGTTGCGAAAGTTATTGCGGAAGAACGGTTCGCCGGCAGCCCTTTCTTTTTCGAGAAGGGTGTCAGGCTTCGAGCGCGTATCTTAGACAATAATATAGGATTCAAAAACAATCGACAGCTACTGGACTTAAATACAGATCCATTTTTCCTTCGAGGGACACGTGTCAGCTTTTATCCATCTTATTAGAACGGCTAGTCCTTCCAACCGGTATGCCCAAGAAATGGTTGGCGAGGCCATGGCCAAACAGCTGGACCCCACCTCCAAGGGGGCCCGATTGGCTCGGAAAATCTATAGAAGCTCGGGGATCGACTTCCGGCACAGCGTGATTGGCGACCTAAATCAGTTTGTGGGCTCAGGCTCGCCTGAAGTTGACGATGCTAAAAACAGCGGAGGGCTCTTTTTTGATGCCCAACAATCCTTTTTATCGCCCTCAACCGGGGTTCGAAACGCTGTTTATTCCGATCACGCGCGCCCGCTATTTTCGAAGGTTGCCGCTTCGTTGATCGATGACTGCCCAACGTTTTCCAGAGAGGACGTCACCCATGTGATTACCGTTTCTTGTACCGGATTTTTTGCGCCGGGACCGGACTACTACGTAGTGAAAGACCTTGGACTCGACACGTCAACCAAACGATTCCACATAGGTTTTATGGGTTGCTATGCGGCCTTTCCAGCCTTAAAAATGGCGAAAGCCTTTTGCGCAGAAGACCCTAATGCCGTCGTTTTGGTCGTTTGCGTCGAGCTGTGCAGCCTTCATCTCGAACCCTCCGAAGACATCGATGACATTATTGCAACTTCTGTATTTGCAGATGGTGCGAGTGGAGCTATTGTTAGCGCTAAACCCGGTCCATCCGGCGCAAAAACGCTGCGATTGGACTTTCTGGAGTCGGTAGTTGCTCCTGATAGCGAAGGCGATATGGCTTGGACCATTGGTGATAAGGGCTTCGACATGGTCCTTTCGACCTATGTCCCCCGAATATTGGAGGCCCACGTCGATGAAATTGTCGATGACCTGCTGCAAAAAGGGGGCACGAAACGAAGCGAAATATCACATTGGGCCATTCATCCCGGAGGACGAGCCATTTTGGATAAAGTAGAAAGCGGTTTATCCCTTCCTGCGCGGGCCTTGGATCCGTCCCGAAAAGTGCTTCGCGAGCATGGAAACATGAGCAGTGCAACCATCTTCTTTGTGTTGAAACAGTTCCAGGATGCAGAAAACATGGACAGTGGAGCGAAAATGGTAGCCATGGCATTTGGACCCGGATTAACGGTCGAAAGCGCTCTTATGACGGTGGTCTAGCCATGCCAACACTCTTTTTGAACAGGCGAAACGAACAGCTCACGGAATTTATGGATGATCCGGGCTGTGATCTGGCCAAACTGAATGCCACTTACGCCCAATTTCGGATTGTAAACGGCTTGATTTCAGGCTGGAGGCGCATCTACAAACGAAAAATCCGTCCCCTCCTAAAAGACGGTTCGACCATTTTGGATATCGGGTGTGGTGGTGGCGACTTACTTTTCCAACTCGCCAAATGGACCGCTGCAGATGGCTTATCGGTTCAGATAACAGGAATAGAGCCCGATGAGAGAGCGATCCACTATCTCACAACGCTTGACCTTCCCGAAAACGTAACGGTGTTGCAGCAAACCACCAGCGATTTAGTCCAAAAAGGGTCGAAGTTTGACGTGGTATTGTCCAATCACGTCCTGCATCACTTAGATCGCCCCACGCTCGGCCATTTTCTGGATGATTCCGTGCAGCTTGGACGGTCTTTGGTTCTTCATAACGATATATGCCGCAACGACTTGGCGTTTGTTGGTTTTCTTCCAAGCGCTGTCTTTTTTAGGAATTCGTTTATTAGTCCCGACGGTTTGCGATCCATTCGAAGGTCTTTTACTACGGAAGAATTGAAAGCGGTGGTCTCCCAACCGTGGAAGGTCGAATCGATGTCGTTGTTTAGGAATCTCTTGCTAAGGACCTACGATGCGGACTGAGACCAATGTTCTCATAGTCGGGGGCGGTCCCACCGGGCTATTGCTTGCTCTATTGCTTAATCGATCGGGTATTTCGTGCAAGGTGCTTGAAAAGCTATCCATTCCTTCCTCGCATACCAGATCTATCGGCATTCATCCCCCTTCGCTAGAGCTGTTCGGTGAGCTTGGCATCGCCGATTCGTTGCTGGCGCAAGGCGTTCACATTCGTTCAGGTCGGGCTTTTTACAATGGCCAAGAACGAGGACGCTTTTCGTTTTCGTCGTGCCCACCGCCGTATGATTTTGTGCTTGCGGTGCCCCAATTTATAACCGAATCGGTTTTGCGGGAGGCGTTAGTGGCTGAAAACCCATCCTGCTTGCAGTTAGGCTGCGCTGTCCATCACGTTACCGACACCGGAAAATCCGTCGATGTTTTGGCCGTCGTGAACGGTACAGAGCATCATTTTCAAGCCCAATTTGTGGTTGGGTGCGATGGAAAGAACAGCGTGGTCCGGGCTGCGGCCGGTATGGAGTTCCTTGGCTCCGACTACCCGGACGTCTATATGATGGGGGATTTTACGGATGAATCTGACCTTGGAGCTGAAGCGGGGATTTTCTTGGCTCCATCCGGATTGGTAGAATCGTTTCCACTGCCCAATCAGGTACGTAGGTGGGTTGCTCGAATGCCTCAGCATGTTGAGGAGCCGTCTCCCGAGCAACTTGCGGGTGAGATTATAAAGCGAACGGGCAATCACTTCGACACCACCTCTTGCTCGATGATCAGTTCGTTTAGGGTCTCCAAATATGTGGCGGGAACGTTTTATTCCAACCGTACCATTTTGGCTGGGGATGCCGCGCACATTGTTAGTCCCATTGGAGGACAGGGAATGAATCTGGGATGGTTAGATGCATTTGCGCTCTCGAATGCATTCGCTTCTGTTTTCGCTCGCGTCGATAAGGAGTCGGACGCTGGAAAACCGTTTCGCGCCCTCACTCGCTACTCCGACCAACGCAAAAAAGCCGCCCTAACCGCTCAGCGACGGTCCGAACTCAACATGTGGTTCGGGCGCTCCCACGCAGTGGGCTGGCCAAGGTCGTTAGCCATTTCCGCTATTTTATCTCGCCCCATTCAGCCTATTTTCGCCAAAATGTTCACTATGCGGGGCTTATAACATTTTTCCTCGACTCCGGCTGAGCTTTTTCAAACGCACCGTTTCTCCGTATTTCAGTATTCTTATTTAAGACAATCCAGTCTTAAATGTAGGGAAATACACTACTAACGGCATAGTGCA
>JAURGV010000339.1 GCA_030833605.1 Rhodothermales bacterium | reverse complement strand
TCCTTTCGAGCCGCAGTCGTGACACTCTGACCAACGGCATCTGATCCTAAAATATCTAAAAAAGCAGTGATTCTATTCGGGTCAAGGTTATCAAATACATCGTCCAGTAGCAAAATAGGTGTTTCAGAGTTCCTAGCCTTGAGGTAGCCGTATTGGGCTAGTTTCATGGCCATTCCAAAACTGCGATGTTGGCCCTGGGAGGCGAACCGTCTAACCGGTAGTGCTCCCAAAAACATGTCTAAATCGTCCCGATGTGGCCCAACAAGGGTATTGCCGCGATCCCGCTCGGCGTCTGCTTTGCGATCCAATTCCTTCCGAAATAGCTCTTCGACGTTCGACACCTCGATGGACTCATTTCCAAACGGTTCATAGGCCAATGCCGGACGCTCCACGACGGTCGCAATGGCCTGGTAGGCTTCTTCAAGGTGGGAGGAAAACTCTTCGACGAAACGATGGCGAGCTTGAATCAACATGGACCCATGGCGAACCAATTCTTCAGTCCACGACTTAAGCAGAATCGCATCGGGTGATTGTCGACGTTTCCGAGTGGCCCCAAGCAACTCGTTTCGCTGTTTTAGGGCCTTTCTGTAGCGAAGAAGGTGATCCAGATAGACCGAACTCGATTGCGAGACAATGTTATCGAGGAAGCGACGACGAATTTCCGGTCCTTCTGCCGTTAGCTGATGATCCTCTGGCGAAAAGACAACTACCGGAAATCGGCCAACTAAATCTGAAAACCTGTCCAGCGGCGCTCCTGAAACGAATACCTTTTTACCTTCGCCGGGCATAAAGGCGACTCTGACCTTGATTTGCCCCCGCTTTTCCGAGTCAAAAACACCTTCCACTTCGTAATAAGGCGCGTCTTTCTGCAAAACGTAGCGGTCGCTCGCGGTCAAAAAACTGCGGGACAGACACAGGGTGTAAATGGCTTCCAGCACATTGGTCTTTCCAACCCCATTCGCCCCCACAAGAAGATTCATGCCACGATCGAAATGAACCTCGGAATCCACGTGAGCTCGAAAATTTTTTAATCGAAGGGACTGAAGAATCACAACGCGTAGTGCTTAATCTGAAGGTTTTTCTATTGAATAGACTACGCTAAACCGCTTATTTCGTTCGCTCGAAACCTGCGAATCTTAACCCTCATTGGCCTATAAAATCGTACCTTAGATCATTCATCGTTGAACCACCTCCTTTTATTTATGCACAAGGCGCCCCCACTATTCGCCGAAATCGAAAAACTTGCCACGGAACAACGTAATCCGCGATCGCAAGCCATCGATACAGCCTCGGTTCGAGAGATCCTAGAGATCATTAGCGCGGAGGATCACGGGGTTGCTCCCGCGGTTGCGACGCAACTTGACCAAATTGAAAAGGCCGTTGATCACATTGAACATGCGTTCCGAAAGGGCGGCCGTTTGTTTTACGCCGGTGCAGGCACCAGCGGTAGGCTCGGGATTTTGGATGCGTCCGAATGCCCTCCCACCTTTGGCACCAAGCCCGAAATGGTTCAAGGTCTTATCGCGGGTGGTTTACCGGCTGTATTTCAGGCCCAAGAGGGCGCAGAAGATCTGGAAGAAAATGGCGCGCAGGCCATTTTAGATGCGGGTGTTACCGAAGCCGATGTGGTGTGTGGTATTGCAGCCAGCAGGCGCACCCCATATGTGGTCGGTGCTGTAAATCGGGCGCGTAAAATTGGATGTAAAACCCTGTTTATTACCTGCACCCCACGGTCTGAATTCACGCTCGATGTAGATGTCCCCATATGCGCAGTTGTGGGCCCCGAGGTCGTTATGGGATCTACCCGGATGAAGAGCGGGACAGCCCAAAAAATGATTTTGAACATGCTCACGACGGCCTCGATGATTCGCCTCGGGAAGGTGTACGAGAACATGATGGTCGATCTCCAAATGACCAATGCTAAGCTGGTCGAGCGGTCCAAACGTACCGTAATGACGGTTTCTGGGCTTTCCTATGAAGACGCGACGGTCCTTCTGGA
>JAURGV010000338.1 GCA_030833605.1 Rhodothermales bacterium | reverse complement strand
CATCAGACTGGAAATGGGGGTTCCCAATTGATGAGCCGCTTCTTTGGCCATTCCGACCCACAGGCTCGATTGTTCACTTCGACGTACGTACGAAAAACCGACGTAGCCAACGAGAACAAATAAGGATGCAAAAAGCAACTGGATTAAGGGGAACGTGCGCAGCCCTTCGACCAGCTCTGACTCCCCGTAATACAAATACTGCACAAATCGAATGGCGGGGTATTCGGATGTCCCAGGAAACGTCACAACGATAGGAATGGGGTCGTGTAGGGCCGCCATTTCTGGTATTTGGCTTAGTAGATGTTCTTTTTGGGTCTGCGCTTCAATCTCCGACAAATCCGCGAAAGTCGCTGCCATCGAACCGGTCTTCCACCATTGATTGGGTTCTCCAGAAGCAGAATCCACTAAAATCGCAGGTATGCCCCCCACTAAGTCAGGAACGAGAATGGATTGTTGGATAAAGTGAACAACCTGAGAGGGAGGCGTGTTTTGGGCCCACTGAATAGCTTTTGCGAATCGATCGAAGTCGCTTTTGTTCACCCCAGTCAGGTTCGACGGCATGGTACTTACCCCTGAAAGAAGCTGGCGAATCTCGCCAAACTCCTTGACATAAGGCGTATTTGAACCCGTTTGAGCAGCTTTTGGGATCTCTTTCAGCGCTGCTGCCCACAACTGGACTACGGATGTTTCCCTTTCTTTGAGTCTATCTACCAGTCTCGTTGTGTACCACAACGAGGATACCGCAATTATCACCGCGAACCCGAGGAGTCCTAGTTTGAGGTTGACGGAAACGCGATATGCTTTCATCGGAGCCGACTTGGGTCGTTACGAAATAATGGTTTGCTCCCTTTTTGGACCAGTAGAGATAATCTTAGCCGGTACTTCTAGGAAATCCGTAACAAAGGTTAAATAATCGCGTGCCTCTTTAGGTAACTCGTTCCATTTAGTAATACCCGTAATATCGGTATTCCACCCAGCCATGGTCACATATTGAGGTTCTACTTCGGATAAACTCGGAAGATCACTCGGGAATCGCTTACTTACCTTTCCGTTAAATTTATACGCCGTACAAATCTTGATTTCCTTCAAATTGGACAATACATCGAGTTTTGTAATCGCAAGCTCTGTAAATCCATTAATCATAGTCGTGTAGTTCAAAGCAACCAAATCCAACCATCCACAACGACGTGGACGACCCGTAGTCGCACCAAATTCGTGTCCGGTTTGACGAAGTTCTTCACCCTGTGCGTTGTCTAATTCGGTAGGAAACGGTCCATTTCCAACCCGCGTGCTGTATGCCTTGACAATTCCGATCACTCGATCAATCGCCGTTGGCGGAACACCCAAGCCGGTACAACATCCTCCCACGGTTGGATGACTACTGGTAACAAAGGGATACGTGCCGAAATCCACATCCAACAAACTACCTTGAGCACCTTCCGCCAATACCCTTTTACCGCTTTTCAATGCTTTACCAAGCAGCTCTGTGGTATCGGTGATGTACGGATCAATGAGTTTATCAAATTCGACGTATTCCTCAATTAAGGACTCGACATCAATTTTTTCTGCGCCGTAAACCTTCTCCAAAATGGAGTTTTTTTCGCGCATAGACGTTTCAATTTTGGCCCTTAACACGTCTCGATCTAGTAAATCGACAACTCGGATACCCGTTCTAGCGAATTTGTCGACGTAAGCCGGCCCAATTCCACGTCCAGTCGTTCCAATGGCACCACCATCGCGATATTTTTCGCGGGCTTCGTCCATGCGTTTGTGATAAGGAAGTATGATGTGGGCATTGTGAGAAATAAATAATCTCCCTTCAACCGTGTAGCCCAATTGTTTGATCATTTCGATCTCACTCATCACAGCTACGGGGTCAATCACAACCCCATTTCCGATTACACAATCAACTCCGTTTTGGAAAATTCCACTGGGAATCAAATGGAGAACAAATGTTTTGTCTTCCCAGCATATGGTGTGTCCCGCGTTTGCACCGCCTTGGTAGCGTGCAACGATATCCACATCCTGACTGATTAAGTCAACAATTT
>JAURGV010000337.1 GCA_030833605.1 Rhodothermales bacterium | reverse complement strand
CTGCGGCTCTATTGGTTCGGGATGTGCTCATGGGCATCCGCATGGGCGTTGGCTCGAACCTCAAAATGATGTACACCCTCAAGAAACTGAATCGGGTGTTGCATGAAACTACGTTTTCAACACGGTTTGTGTCGGTTTTCTTCTGTGAGCTGAGTGCTGACGGAGGCATTTTATATGCCAATGCCGGGCATACGACGTGCTTCATATTGCATGATGGAAACGTGGACCGATTAGACCCTACAGGGCCTATTATGGGCCCTCTACCCGATATTCCTCTAGAACGAGGATTTGCAAACCTGCCACCAGGCGGCATCATGGTCCTCTTCACCGACGGTGTTACCGAACGAAATGAGCATTCCGGCGAGCCTTTTGAGGAGGAAGGATTGCTCCGCTGTATTCTAGAAAACAAACACGAGTCTGCGGCACAGCTGGTCGAAAACGTGTTTAACTACGCCATCGCATTACCGCATCAATCCGATATCCTGGAAGACGACAGCACGCTGATGATTATCAAGCGCGACAAATAGTCTTTATTAGGCTTTTTTTGCTTTTCTGATTCGCAAATTCAGCATCTCGACGAAAACCGAGAAGGCCATCGCGAAATAGATGTAGCCCCTTGGAAGGTGGAAGTCTAACCCTTCTGCGACGAGAGCTACACCGACCATCAACAAAAAGCTCAGCGCCAACATTTTCACAGTTGGATGCTGGTCGATGAAGGCGGAAACCGCTTTTGCGCTGAACATCATAAAAAGAACAGCGACTACGATGGCGGCGATCATGACCGGGATGTCTTCAACCATACCGACGGCCGTAATAACCGAGTCCAACGAAAAAACGAGATCCAACAAAAATATCTGCACCAGAACGCTGCCAAACGTAACGGCTTTCTTGCCCGCGGTGTGCTCTTCTTCTCCCTCCAGCTTATTGTGGATTTCGTGGGTGCTTTTGGCTAGCAGGAACAGTCCCCCACTGATCAAAATGATATCGCGACCCGAAATGGCTACCTCTAAGAGGGTAAAAACGGGGGCGGTTAGCTGCATAATCCACGCCAACGACAGGAGTAACCCCACTCGCCCGATGAGCGCAAGGGCGAGACCCACAAAACGGGCTTTCGCCTGCTGTTCTGACGGGAGTTTGCCCGAGAGGATCGAAATAAAGATGATGTTATCAACCCCAAGCACAATCTCTAGGGCCGTCAACGTTCCAAATGCAATCCACGCGTTCGGGTCGGCAATCCAGTCAAACATGGTCTACTCCTCTTGATGATCGACCGAATATAGGAAGATTGACTAACGAAAGGGATTACGTCTCCAGAAAAACAACCGGGTGGTTAGGGCGCGAAAAAACCTGCGGATAATGCTCATGGCGGCCTCGGATGGTAAACGATTGAGGTTCACCCGTGCGATACGAACAACTTGGGAATGGGATACAGTGGGCGAGGCCTTTAGAAATATCGGCTACCCTCTATTACCAGGGATGCCCCAGGCCTCTGGACGTTTTCCTATCAATGCTCCACGCCTCGGTATACAGACCGATACTTCCAAAAAACCCATATCCGTTTTCGACGTTGGACAACACACCAGGTTGTGCGAGCACTTCGGGGTCAAACACGCCATTGGGTGGGTCCCAGTTCTCATCCAGTATCCGTATCTGAATACCCCAGCCGGCTAAAGCATAATTTCCGCTGGGAGGTATCATTCCAATACTTTTAGCCCATTCGGCATGCTCTTTAACCTTGACCTGGTCGTCTGAAACGTTGATTCGAAGGCGCCATCCCCCATCCGCTGTTCGTTCGCCTGGCCGACCATAGGGAATCAGCAGTTTCATCTCTTGGTCACCGCCGACCCAAATGTATCTGGCCTGGACTTCCCATGGAGAGGCTATTCTTGGCACAAAAACGTCTTGGTACACCAAACTGGAATCGGCAGACCAAACAATCGGTCCTTTTACCACTAACGTATCGTACTCAATGGCCATAACGCGCGTGGTTGCCGTTGTCATTTTCCCATCGGCGCGAACCACCTCAATGCGATAGGATCGCTTGGGGTA
>JAURGV010000336.1 GCA_030833605.1 Rhodothermales bacterium | reverse complement strand
ACCTACTTATTGACAACCGATAACCGGTTGATTGTAAGCTATAAGGCCAGCACCGACAAAGCTACTCCGGTGAATCTAACCCAACATTCGTACTTCAACTTGGCAGGGCCCGGTTCGGACAGCATTTTGGACCACGAGCTGATGATTGCTGCCGATCATTTCACCCCTATCGACGCCGGTTTTATTCCAACAGGTGAGATTCAGTCGGTAGAAGGCACGCCGTTTGATTTTAGAACGCCAACCGCTATTGGTTCGCGCATCAACGATGCCGATGGTCAACTGAAAAACGGCCTAGGCTATGACCACAATTTTGTGTTATCGGATGTGAGCTCGGGGCTAAAAATGGCAGCGCGTGTTTACGAAAGAACCAGCGGCCGCATTCTGGAAATAAGCACAAATGAACCAGGTGTTCAGTTTTATGCCGGCAACTTCCTCGATGGCACATTAACGGGCAAAGGGGGCCACGTGTATCCGTATCGCTCCGGTTTCTGCTTGGAGACGCAGCATTTCCCCGATTCGCCGAACCAACCTTCGTTTCCAACAACCATATTGCAACCCGGCGAGCTGTACGCAACGCAAACCGTGTTCAAGTTTTCAACCGACGCTGCAACGGAATAAGAAAGGCTGGTAGACCTTTTTGCCATACTTTCCCATGGCTTTTAAACCACGCTATTCCTTTTGGCGACTTTAGGAAATCAGCCCCGCGCTCTGTTTCCATTTTGATCACCGTTGTCTACATAAACCGGTTGAAAAAGGACTTAATGAAGCGATACCCCCCAATTCAGGCTGTTTTGTTTGACCTAGATGGTCTACTGGTTGACAGCGAACAAGCCTGGAATAGAGCGCGCATCGCTTTGGCGAAGGAATTTGGAGCCGTGTGGACCGAAAAAGAGCAACGCGCGCAAGCGGGGGTGCATACCGATGTTTGGGTGAATAACGTTCGCAAATGCATTGGCGGCGCATTATCGCCCGACGAGGTCCAGGAACGCATTGTTTCCTCCATGGAATCGTACTATCGAGCCGGCGAAGTGCCTTTGTTGCCAGGAGCTACCGAATGCATAAAGCATTGTAGAAAGCACTTCAAAACAGCGCTGGCCTCGGGTTCACCGCGACGATTGATCGACGCGGCCCTCGAAGGAACAGGCTGGGGCACCTTTTTTGATGAAGTGATTTCCAGCGATGAAGTTGGGGCCGGCAAGCCGGCCCCCGACGTGTACCTCGAAGTGCTTCGAAAGCTTAACGTTGAGCCAAGCTCGGCACTCGTTTTGGAAGATTCGGGTGCCGGGATTCGATCTGGAAAAGCAGCTGGTGCTTTTGTGATTGCCGTGCCCAACCCAGAAACCAACCCAGGCCCAGACGTCTTGGCATTAGCCGATTTAATCCTTCCGTCGTTGCGAGATGTCGAACGTCATTTTCCATCCACCGATTCACAAAGCCACTAAGTTCTATGCGTACGCTTCTTCGTTCCATTATGGTAGTAGTGCTGCTAAGTATTGGGACGCAACATGTTATGGCGCAAGGGCGGAGAGCTTTTACCCCGCGCGTAGGTAGTGTAGGCGCTTCGACCACCTTTTTTGTAGGGGACCTAGACCTTCAAGTCGACCATAAAACGGGCCGAGCGTTGAGCCTGCGCGCGAAAGCAAATGGGTTTGATTTTGCTCCGGGTGAGTGGATGTCCTCGCGAGCGGACTCCGGTTTTTACCAGCTCGGAGATGTAAACATGCGCGTTCGTTTTCCCGGCGAAGACTGGGTCTCGTTTTCAACCGCGCATTCGTTGGAAAGCGTTTCTGAAATCCCCGTAACCGAGCCCTCGGTGGCCGGCTTTGATTTGTCATCCCTATTTGAAGGAAGCGGACTTAGCGTCAAGCGGTATTGGGAATCAACCCCTAGTGGACTCGCTTTACGGTTTGTGTTTGAAAACATCAGCCCGCAGACGGTCGAAATTGGAGCGCTTGGCTTCCCGATGATATTTAATAACATCATGCATGCGCGAAATCTGGAAAAAGCGCACGTCATGAACTCCTTTCACGATCCCTATATCGGACGCGACGCCGGCTATGTACAGGTCGCTCGACTCGA
>JAURGV010000335.1 GCA_030833605.1 Rhodothermales bacterium | reverse complement strand
CAACTCCGTGATGCCAGACGATCCGTTTGAGCTCGGTGATTCCCACGACGCTATCCCCGCCTTTTCCGCGCGCCACGCCTGGATTTTAGCGAGTTGTGTCGCCATTTTTGGTTTTATCCTGTACGCCGTACAGGCTTATGGGTGGTGGATGGCCGAGATGGGCGGTGGCTTTTTGCTGATGGGAATTGCCGCCATTGTGATCTCCGGAATGAGCATGAAAGATGCCGCCGGGTCCATGGCCAAAGGCATGGAAGAAATGGTGGTCGCGGCCCTGGTTGTTGGGTTTGCTCGAGGCGTTCAGGTCGTGCTCGACGATGCCATTGTGCTGGATACCATCGTGTTTTACGCCGCCAACCTGCTTCAGAATTTTTCGACCTTTGTGGCCGCCATTGGTATGTTTTTCTTCCAGACCTTCCTCAACTTTTTCATTCCTTCTGGGTCTGGCCAGGCCGCCGTTACCATGCCCATTATGGCGCCGTTGGCCGATGTACTCGGTCTTTCTCGTCAGGTCGCCGTTTTCGCCTTTACCTGCGGGGATGGCCTTTCCAATACCATTATTCCTACATCCGGCATCTTGATGGCAATGTTGGGCTTAGCGGGCATCCCGTACGAAAAATGGCTCAAGTTTATGGTGCCTCTGTTTGTGCGTTTGTCGGCGTTGGCCATCATCTTTTTGATCATAATGGTCTTTTTCGGGATCAAATAGCACCACGATTGTCGATTTCCATGGTTACCATCACCAAAGAAAACCTCTCAACCATCAAGGTGTCCTGTTCGTGTGGCCATCCTTTCGACAGCGTTTGGATTAGCCCAAGGGCGTACCACAAACCAATTAAATTCTGGTACGGCATCTTTTGGGGTCATTCTGGCGGAAAACCCGATAAAATTGAGTGGATTTGCCGGCGCTGCCACGATGTGGTAGGCGTATCAACGGACCCCGAGCATTTGCTGCACTACCGTCACGCCTGATTCTTATCCTCTCATACCACCTCACTTTAGCGATCTAGAAAGCCAACAATGTCCAACGACCGTTCCTATTCCGAAGCTGAAATCGCGCAGCTCTTAAAGCGATCAGCTGAACTTCAGGCCGAAGACGAATCAATTCAGACGTCTCCCCTTTTAGAATTCCAAGAACCCGAATCCGCTGAGTCGGAAGCCCCATTCAATTCAATTAAAGCCCGCTCTTAATTTTTGCAGGGCTTACCCAAGCCTAATTCCCATTCGCTGTTAAAACAGGCTCCACCATCGCGGACATGAACTCGTATCCTTCGCGCGTCAGATGAACGCCGTCGGAGGTTAGTTCTGGACGAAGGCCATTCTGCCCATCCGTCATCGCCGCGAAATAGTCCAGAAACTGAAAGCCTTCTTCCAAGGCTCTTTCTCGGAGCATTTCATTCAGCAAAGGAATTTTTTTATTGGGTTCCAAGCCCGGCCGCCACGGATAGTCGAAAGCCGGTAGCACCGAGGCGATCACGGGAACTATACCGTTCGCGTGCGCCAATTCGGCCATGGAAATGATGTTGTCGGCTATGGCGCGCAGTGTGGTGGGGCCTTGATTTTGAGCGATATCATTCGTTCCGGCCAAAATGACGACCACTTTCGGGCCCAGGTCGATAACGTCTTGGCGAAAACGAAGCACCATTTGACCCGTTGTTTGCCCGCTAATACCGCGGTTTTGGTACGGTTTTCCGTCAAAAAACTCGGGATACAAGGCCGACCAACCTTCCGTAATGGAGTCTCCCATGAACACAACCTCGGCCTGTCCGGGAGTCACGGCTTGGTTTTCATCCGTAAATCGGGCTAGGTTCGCCCAATCCTGCGCATTACTTTCAGATTCCATAGAAATTGATAAAAGAAGCAAAACAATTAGAGTGGTGAGTGTTTTCATCACATTCCATTTTTAAAGCTGAATTCTTCCGAAAATAACGCTTTCGAATCCTTTTCGGAGTTAAATTTGGATTTCGAGTCTCTTGTGAATTGAGAAAGTGAATCTTGCAACCTGATTCGGAACTTCATAAAGTGCGCCGAACTGTGGTGAACCCAACTCTCGCATCATGATCAAACTTAGTCGCGGTTTTGATATTAAACTGCTTGGAAAAGCTGAACAT
>JAURGV010000334.1 GCA_030833605.1 Rhodothermales bacterium | reverse complement strand
GAGCCAGGCGGAGACGGTTCTTTCGTACCCCGTTAGTGATTTCGTTGCCCTTATTCCACGGGGAAATTCTGATTCATTGGCCGTTGTTCTCAATATTAAAGGGAAGCAAGCGCTGTTCTTGATGAATACCTCGAATGGGGCTGCCGTACTTAGTCCTTGGATAGGATTTGAAAACGGAACGATCTACGATGGGGCCTTTTCGGCGTCTGGTAAGATGTTCACGTTTACCTCCGATCACTCGGGGATACTGAACGTGTATGCTTTAGATACCACGACAGAGCAAATTTGGCAGGTAACCGACGCAAAGTATGGCGCCATGGAGCCTCAGGTCTCGCCAGATGGTCGCAAAATCGCCTATGTATCCTATGAAGACCAACGTTTTAATCTGATTATTGACGCCTTTGACGTCTCGAAGTACCGCGAACTACCGAGAGACGAGGCGAACTATACGTGGGCCACAGATTGGGAAGAAGATTTAGGTCGAGAATTTGAGCCAATCTCCCTCCACGAAACTTCTGACCCGACCACTTGGACAGATAAAAAGTACCGTGCGTTTACTCGCATGGCACCTCGCATGGTCTATCCAACCCTTTACAAAGATGTTGCGAGGGAAAACAAAGTGGATGCGTCTATGGGGTTTGGAATAGGATTGGCCCTGCAGGGGACAGATCCGGTTGCAAAGTGGGCGTATCACGCGGAAGGCATTGTTCAACGCGGTAAACTGTGGGGCGAGGTAGGCCTTAGAACCGGTCTTTGGGCATTTAGACCGAGCATTGTGGTAAGTCATCGAGGTGAATCCGTTCAGGCGCTCGTGACTGCAAACGGTGAGACCGTGGCCAAACGCGTAATCCGCGACCGTACCAGTATGGCAGCCGGCGTGCTTCTTCCTTACGTTTTTTCTCAAAACGTCGCGCGAACCAGCTTGACCACATCGCTTCAAGTGGCCTATCGCAACGACGCCTTTTTGGATGATGATTTCAACACCATTCGGCAAGACAAAGGGAAAGTCACGTTCTTGCCATCGGCTTTTTACGGGTACAAAATGATAAAGAACCCGAGGGACATCATTCCATCTTCAGGGTTTACCCTTCTAGGGTACGGTGAACTGGATCTGCAATCGGATTTCGCTCATAAAAACAGTGGGTGGGTGATTAGCGGGAATGCCTTTGTGCCCTTACTACGGAAGTTGAACACGGGAATCAGAATCAATACCGCCGTTTTAATTCAAAACAGCCCCTCGATATTCGGACTCGACAGTTTTAAACCGAAAGGATGGGAAAATGCTTATCTCGATGATGATGTGTTCATGCGCTATGGCTTGAAAATTGTCCAGCCCATCCTATTTCCAGACAACGGCTTCGTAGTGGTCCCAGCCTTCGCACGAGCCGTGTATTTGTATTCCTTTGCAGAACATCTTCATAGAGCTTCCGACTTCGGAGACAACGTAAGCAGCGTTGGAGGCGGCGTAGGGATCAAATTTAGACTGTTTCACCATTTCGATTTTGATTTCACCTTTGGAGCCGCCTACCGACCCAAGGACCACACGTGGAAATCTCACGCTGAAGTCCTGAACGAGAACTAGTCGGGTTTGCAAACATCAACATCGGCTAAAACAACTCCGTATGTGTGCCTGTGCTTATTAAAATGAGATATGGCGGAGATATTTTATATAACAATAGCCAATCAGGTTCAACATGAATATCTCGAACTCCCGCCCATTCTCCTTGTAGTTCATGATCCCGAAATTCTTTTGGAATTTTTTCTTCATTGGCTAACATGTCAACTACTGCCCAGAATAGTTCTGGATCGTTTCCGGCCCGGGTCATTCTTTTTAAGTCGGATTCGAACTTATCGGTAGACCTGATTTCAAGCATCTATTCCGACAACTTGGCTTTCAACTCTGCGACCGAACTGTACGTATTTAATTTGCCATCCTTAGCATCACGAATCGCTTGCTGCGTAGTTTCATTAGGTATTTCAAGAGGAAATGGTATCCCTTTTCGAATAGAAACTTGCTTGTAGAACATTGCGATGGCTTGAGAAGCGGTAATCCCCAGTTTTTTGAAAACGGCCTCAGCTTGTTTCTTGTCGTCAGCATTAATGCGGGTG
>JAURGV010000333.1 GCA_030833605.1 Rhodothermales bacterium | reverse complement strand
TTGGCTTCGAAAATATTCTCAACCTCTGGGGTTGGCTTGAATTCCGATACCGACCAAGACTGGCTTGCTGACTTTGCATTCGATGGCTGCTCTTCTTGGTCATCCATGTCGGACAGCAAAGTCCAATCATTTCGATCTTGAACAGCGTCGTCAGTCGGTTCCACATCTTGTTTGACAGAAGCTTTTGGGGCTTCAGAAACGACTTCATCAACTTTTTTGGTTTCAGGAACGATCTCCTCCTGAGGTTGAGGAGCTGCCTGAGGTGTAGCTTGCGGGCTCGACTGCGCTCCAACAAACACATTCATGGCCGATCTGAAGAACACTTTTTCCGCGTCGTTACTTGTATCGGTCACTTTGACTTTAATTTCGTCCAGTGCGTGGGCTAGCAATCGCTCAATCATCTGATCGTGCACAATTTCTTGGACTCGATTGATCACTTCGTCTTCTTTTTGAATCCGGGCCATAACATCCGCAGACGTTTTATCGGACTCAGCAATCAAGTTCATGGTTTGGCGAGCTACGTCTTCAACCAGCATTTCGTACAATCGGGCGGTGGCACCTACTAGATTGGCGTTGTTATTCGCGATGAGACGGCGTGATTCTTTTGATACGCCTTCTACATCTTCGATACGTGCTGTTGCCATGTCGGCGATCTCTGACACGAGTTTCGTTCGAACCAAGCTGGTCGCTCCGGTCACAAATTCATGGGTGAGATCTACTTTTTCGAAGGCGCCATCCGCATACTTATCGGCATTTTTCAATTCTGAAAGTGCCTGTGCTGCAATGGATTGCAGGATGTTATCTAACAACAATTCTTGAATAGCTTGTTGCTGTTTTTTCGCATCCACAAAGGTTAGCGCTTTATCCGCAGCTTGATCAACTTCAAACAGACGTTTTCCTGCATTATCAGCCACTTCAGCAAGCAACATGTTTTCCAACACGTGTGCTGCTTGAACAACAGCCGGAATTTCATCTGGCATCTTGTTGCGTGCAGCGGACGAAATTTTCTCGGTGCTTTTCAACCGTATTTCCGACAAACGGACTACGTCATCTACGAGCAGCGATACCGTTGCAGAAACAGCTTTTTGAACCGTTTCATGTTCGCTAGGCACGCTCGATGCGGCCTCTGCTGAAACCTGCTCCACGTTGCGTAAAGCTTCAAGCGTATATTCTGATATCTGACCGACTAAAGCTTCGCGAGTGGCATGAACCGCATTGCGAATTTGGACAGATTCTTCTGAAAACTCTGGTGCTACCTGGCTAACAATGCTTTCTGTATCAGCCAAACGCTGACGAGTCATGGCACTAATAACCTGTTTAGCCATTTTCGAGACTTCAGCTACGGCAACTTGAATACTTGGATCCTCATCGTTAATCCACTGCTTTGCATCATCGGTTACTTCGTCCGTGTTTCCGAACGACAAGGTGGTCCGGCGTGCGATATCCTGAAGAACCTTATTGCGTAGCATAGCTGCAGCTGCAACCAATGAATCGTTATCAAACGCAATGTGATCTCGAGCTTCTTTTGCAATACGATCCACATCGTCTAGTTGCGAAAGAGAAATTTTAGATACTTGAGCAATCAGTTCATTTCTGACTTTTGAGGCAATCGAATCAAATACATCCGATCCTTCACGGATTAAGTCAACTGTTTCCTGGACCACGACGGGTGACTTAACAATGCGATTTTGAACTTCTTTGCCAATTTGTACAGCCACTTCGTTCATAACACGAATCGAGAGGGCTTCATTCCAGTCGGCATCACCAACGAGCGAGCTCGAAATGTTTGCCGCCATGGAATGGTCGGCTTCGGTTGCTCGTTTTAACTGTTCTGCAATGTGATGCTCAACATCTTGCTGAACGGCTGCAATTTGTGTTTCAACTTGTTTTGTGGCGATCTCTACTAAGCTCTCTGTCGACGCAGATACGCGGTCGTTGATGTCGGCTTTCATGAGCTCAGCATTCCGCTCAATCGCGTCAGCAATAAGCTGCTCTGCGTGACGTTGAACGTCACCAACGATAGCTTCATCAATGGAATCCAATTGTTCAGTAACAGACGTTCTTAAACTCGATTCCAATTCGTTTTTCGCTTGGGTCGTAATCGATCCCAAATCAAACGATTCTATTTTGCTCGCCACAAATGTATTGGCGGCTTCTTC
>JAURGV010000332.1 GCA_030833605.1 Rhodothermales bacterium | reverse complement strand
GGAATTGCTGCCCGGTGAGATTCGGTTGGACACCCCTGTTCCTGATTTCTCCGTAGAAACCCTGGCTGGCGACACCCTTTCTTCCAGCGACCTAAAAGGACAAATTACCGTCATTAACTTCTGGGCAACGTGGTGTGGTCCTTGTGTAGTAGAGATACCGGAACTCGTTGCGCTGCAAGCAGATTGGAGTGATCGTCCATTTCAAATGATCGGTGTTTCAATGGACGAGGGCGGGTTTGACACCATCCGGCCTTTCGTAGACGATTTCCACATTAATTACCCTCAGATCATGGATCCGGGGCCGCTGGGCGAATCGTTCGGAGGAGTTTATGCGCTCCCCAGCACATTTGTAGTAAATCAAGACGGAATCATCACGTCGAGATACCTGGGATTATTTCCGTTACACGACATTCAACACGAATTGGACGCGATGGTTAAAGCCATCGAAGACGGTAATTCGTAAGCGTGCGGACTGGCAATCCACTATAAGTGAATTGCCCAAACTGAATGCCACCGCCTCCCTACGCTGGGAAGTACGTACCAACCGTTAGATTCCTTTCTGCAAAGTAGCGAACGGCCACTTCTTGGATTTTTTCGGGCGTCACCGCTTCGGCGCGTTCAATAAACCGGGTATACAGTTTCCAATCGCCCGCTGCAATGGCCTCGTTTAGCTCAGAGGCAAGGGAAAAAGACCCATCCCTAGCGTACAACGTGTGTGCTTTCAGCTTTTTGATCACACGTGTGAGTTCGGTGGAATCCACAATCGCCTCTTGGACTTGCTTCAACGCCGCACTGACTTCGGCACGCGCTTTATTAAGATCTTCAGCCGTTTTGGACATCACCAATACCGTGAATAAACCGGGGTCCCTGAACATGGATGCGCCAGCAGATTGATGCGTTGCCAGGCCTTTATCAATCAGTTTTCGTGCAAAACGACTCGTTTTTCCGTTAGACAAAAGAATCGATAACACGTGTAGCGCGGGAAGATCTTCATGATTGGCATCTGGTATTTTATACCCCATCATGATCGTGGGCATTCCACCCACCATGTGAACTTCGATCTCTTTCTTGCCTTGCTGAGCGGGTTCTAAGCCTGCGTAGTCATTAACGGGAATGACTTGCGAGGGAATGGCCCCGAAAGCGTCACGAATCTCCGCCATCACCTGGTTGGAATCAAATCCTCCAATTACCGAAACGGTAGCGTTGTTGGGCCAATAATACCGGTCATAAAAGGAGCGTAATCCTTCCGGGGTTACCACTTCGATGTCCTTGCGCCACCCGATGGTCGGGTGCTGATACGGATGTGCCACATAAGCTGCGGACCACACCGAATGAATCAGTTTCCGAATGGGTTCGTTTTCGCCGCGGTCAAATTCGTTTAGTATGACCGTTTTTTCGCTAGCAACTTCATTTGGAGCCAGCAATAAATTCCGCATGCGGTCGGCTTCAATGTCGATGGCGAGGCTTAAATGCTCTGATGGGACCATTTCGTAGTAATTGGTCCGATCGTTCCACGTAGTAGCATTAACCTGCGCACCTTTCGACTGAAGCACGTTAAATATGGTGTTTCCAGACTGTTTGGAATACTTTGCCGTGCCTTTGAACATCATGTGCTCGAGGAAATGGGTCGCGCCCGTTTCCCCTAGTTTCTCGTCCCGGCTGCCCACTTTGTAGGTTATCATAAACGTGGAAACGGGCGCGCGCCCCGAAGGCGCCAACAACACTTCCAGTCCGTTCGAGTCCAAACGGTAGGCGTGAATGCCGCCTTCCTTTTCGAGCGAGGTGTATCCTTCAAACGCGGTCATAGAGTCTTTTTTTGGCATTAGTGCGCCTCCAACCAATTATCACCGAGGTCCATCGAAACCTCTACCGGTATTTCCAACGGCAAGGCACGCACCATTTCTTCCCTTACCAACGTTTTCATGGCCTCCACTTCATCTGGATGGACTTCGAACACCAATTCGTCGTGTACTTGCAACAACATTTTACTTTGAAGCTTTTCTGAGGCAATCCGCTTTTGGATGGCGATCATGGCGAGCTTGATCATGTCAGCCTGTGATCCCTGAATCGGCATATTTACCGCAACCCGCTCGGCAAACGATCTAACATTGCGGTTTTTTGCATTTATGTCCGGCAGATAGCGCTTGCGACCGAGCATGGTTTCAGCGTATCCATTTT
>JAURGV010000331.1 GCA_030833605.1 Rhodothermales bacterium | reverse complement strand
TCAAGGTGTTTTTGGTGAGCATGCCTACAATTTGAATATCAGTTCCACAAAGTCCATGACGGGCCATATGCTCGGCGCTGCCGGTGCTGTAGAAGCTTTAGCCGCCTGTTTGAGCGTGGTCCACAATGTGGTTCCCCCCACGATCAATCATTTTACAGACGACCCCGAACTGGACAATCGTTTGAATTTTACCTTCAATACCCCACAAAAGCGCACCATTCGCGCTGCGCTTTCCAACACCTTTGGCTTTGGCGGCCACAACGCTTCCGTGGTGTTCAAGAAGGTGGACTAACGTATGCTGAAGGCGCTCCGCTCTCTCTTTAAACCGGCTCCGGCCGAATCCAAAGATCTACTTGCCGCCATACGATCCATGACGGGCCTTCGCCCCCATGATCCCAATATTTATCTGGCCGCTTTTCGTCGCAAAGTCAACGATCAGACCCAAAAAAATGCCAACATGCGCTACGAGCGCTTAGAGTATCTCGGAGATGCTGTTTTGGGGGTGCTCATGGCAGAATATCTCTACGAAAAATATCCAAACGGCAATGAAGGCTACCTCACAAGCATGCGCTCAAAAGTTGTTTCGCGCAAGGCTCTAAATCGCATTGCTGATAAAATGGGTATCCCTCGGTGGATGCAGCAATCTTCACGCGGAAGGCGTTCGGGAACAACTTCTGTTCCTGGAAATACCTTGGAAGCATTAGTGGGTGCTGTATACGTGGATCGAGGATGGAACGCCACCAAAACGTTTGTACATAAACGTATTTTGGATGCGTATGTCAACTTCAACAAGGTGGAGAAAGAAGTGATTTCCTATAAAAGTCTCCTCATTGAGTGGGTTCAACGGCAAAAAAAATCCTTTGACTATGCCGTTATCGAAGAAAACGGTGCAGAACACCGAAAACGATTTACAATAGCTGTTAAAGTGGATGGCGAAATTCAAGGAGAGGGGTCTGGTCAGTCTAAAAAAATCGCTGAGGAAGCGGCCTCCCGAGCCGCGTGCAAGGCACTTAAATTAGGCAAGCGTGAGCCGTCTAGTACTCGACGTCGTCGATGATTCCTTGCCGCCCAGCATTCTGGGTATTCACACATCCATCGACGATGTGGCGCTCGTATATGCTTTAAATCAAGAACTTGACTGGGGCCTTTGCCGTTTTCCTGAATGGAAATGTGTCCAACCACATTTGTATTCGTACCATGCCTTCTATCGAACCCATTGGCAGAATGTGACCATTTCCCTCTTGTGGAATATCCCCGAAGAAACCACATGGATAAACACTCCGCCCACGAAAGAAGCCGACCTGTTTTCCGATGAAGAGCCGATGCTCCCCCCAAAAAGACCATTGATTAATCATCCAGGTAGCCCAAATGCCTTCTTGGTTTTCGATCCAGAACTATCTCCTCAGGAAATGGTAATTTTGCAACGCCAAATAGCTTCCGTACGTGGAGTTGTTCAGCAACGCTTCCTCCCTTGGTCTACCCTCCGTGAACGAGAGAACTTTCTCTTTGAACCACTGAATGACGATTAGAATTCATGAAACGAACTAAAATAGTAGCAACCCTAGGTCCAGCATCAACGAGTGCTGATGTTCTTGAGGGAATGCTTCGCGCCGGCGTCAATGTCTTTCGCGTGAATTTCTCCCATGGCAGCCATGAGCAACACCGCGAAACGATTCAAACCATCCGTCAGATTATTGACCAAACAGGTATTCATGCCGCGATTTTAGCCGACCTGCAAGGCCCAAAACTGCGCGTAGGAAACGTCGAAGAAGGGGCTGTTGTCCATCCTGGTGACCGTGTCACATTTACCAATACCAAGTGTGAAGGCACAAAAGAACGCGTCTACATGACCTACCAAGCCTTCCCTAATGATGTAAATCCCGGCGAAACCATTTTACTAGATGATGGAAAGTTGATGATGCGCGTCGTCTCCACCAACCGCAAAGATGAAGTGGTCACAGAAGTTGTCCAAGGAGGTCCCTTCAAATCCAAGAAAGGCGTTAACCTTCCAAATACACGTGTTTCGCTTCCCTGTTTAACAGAAAAGGACTTAGCCGACCTGGAGGTAGCCATGGAAGAAGGTGTGGACTGGATTGGCTTGAGCTTTGTTCGCAACGCTCAAGACATCAAAGAGTTGCGCGCAATATTGAACAAAAACAAAAACAACGCCGGTATCATCGCCAAAATTGAAAAGCCCGAGGCCGTCTC
>JAURGV010000330.1 GCA_030833605.1 Rhodothermales bacterium | reverse complement strand
GCCTCATTTCTTTATTTACGCCGCCCCCGAGAAACTAAAGAGTCGGCAGGTTCAGAAGATTTTTGAAACGGGCCGGGTGCGCCTCATCGCCGTCGATGAGGCGCATTGCATCAGCGCATGGGGTCACCATTTTCGACCCTCTTATCGCCGTATTTCAGATTTGCGCATCCAATACCCCGGAATTCCCATGTGCGCCATGACCGCTACGGCTACTCCTGCGACGGTGCGGGACATTGTTAGAAACTTGAAATTGAAAACGATCATTCGGGGCTCCTTTGACCGAACAAATATTGAATGGGAGTTCATTCATAAGATTGATGCACGCTCCAAAGTCATTGAGTTGATTACTGCCAACCCCGGCGCTGCGATTGTCTATTCATCCACGCGAGTAGGGGTAAACGTTTGGACTGAAAAACTAAATCGGAGTGGCATTCCGGCGCTCGCCTACCACGCGGGCATGGCTCCTTCAGAACGCGAAAAGTCGCAGCGTTCCTGGTTGCAAAAAAGAAGGGATGTAATCGTGGCAACCAACGCGTTTGGGATGGGAATAGACCGGCCTGACGTCCGGCTTGTGATCCACGTAGGTATTCCCGGAAATATCGAAGCTTATTACCAGGAGGCGGGTAGGGCGGGTAGAGATGGACTTCCTTCTCGATCCGTATTAATTGTTACCCCGGAAGGTGTTAAGGATCGATTGGCGTTAATCAAAAGCCGAAGATCCAGGCGATTGTTTAAACCTATGCAACGCCTTGTTGAGCGGCCTATGTGCCGTAAATGGGGAATATTAGGCTATTTTGGTCAAACAGCGCCTGAATCGTGTGATCAGTGCGATCACTGCCTAACCGCTTTGTCTACAGCCAAGTTGTAAATAGTCTGAAAGCGAAGGGGATCTGTTAGTCGCTCCGCAACGCGAGCATCGAATTCCGTTACCGACAGACCGTGAAGCGACAGCACGGAATCTCTTTTATGGGAATCAGTGAAAACGGAATCGGAGGGTATGATTCCATCGTTTTGGGCTACCGAGCGTTCAAACAGCTCGGTATCAAGGCGGTGCAAATCAAGCAATACGTCAGCAAATAAAGAATCGGAATGCGTTAAAACCACAAGGTCGGTGTCCGAACCCTCGGAAGCGCATCCTCCAGTCAGGGAAATCGATATTCCGATCACAAATAGCCAAGTTAGCGCTTGAAACTTCATTGCGGTCTATTGAACGGTGTTTTCCAATTCACCTTCGAACGCAACCGTTCTAAAGGTGTGTGCAATCACTTCCATTTGACGCAGGAATTCTCGTTTATCATACCCGGGTGCAAATACCATCCCGTCAATCATATACAAACGACCACTGGATTCGTCATAAAACGTATAGTTAACGAATGGCCCGCCCATCCCGTATTCGACCATTTTTCCGGTTTCGTCCCGATCAATCATGTGCCATAATCCGCGTGTTTCGTACGCGAAGTGTCCAAGGAAATCGATGTTTTCCGTGTTCAATTCCCGTCTGGTATCAATGGCGACATATCCGCCCATATTTCCTTGAATATAGGTTTCGGTGAGGCGCTGACGGGCTTCGTGTACCCATTCTGGCGTCAAGCTAGCCGGATTAAACCCGTCTACGTAATAGACAAAAATGCTGCGCCAAGAATCGGAACTAACCACGCGACGTAACCAAACAAAGTCGGTAGAATCGATGGCCGTGAAATAGTCGTGTTGCGCGTTGACGGCAAAGCCATGTTTTTTCATTAGGGCCGCTTCAATTTCTGGTTGACGGCCTTTTTCAAACATATCGGCTTCGACGCGCTCCCGGGTGATGACATTAAATCCATACCGGATATCGTCCCCTCGGTCTTCCAAAAGTTGAATCAGTTCTTCTTTCGTATTGCCTAGCAAATACATCACTTGTTGATCTTTACGCCATAAGTCGCGCCTAGAGATCACCGTTGCTCCGCCAGCTTGGACCGATTTAGCGGCTTCCTCGTCCAATCGAGAGCGTAAAAAGTTCGATTCTGGGGTTTGGTCGGATAACGGAGCTACAAAAATCACATTTTTCTGTTTTTGTAAGCTTTCGAGCACTTTTTGAGAGGTCAACGACACCGATCGCAACGAAAACTCTCGTTCAGGGGCCGGTAGGGTACCCAAATAAGGTGCTACGTGCATGCGTAGGGCATCTCCTAGTTCGCCTTCCCAGTTTAGCGAATCGGTTACGATAATAAT
>JAURGV010000032.1 GCA_030833605.1 Rhodothermales bacterium | reverse complement strand
AATCGCTTGTTGGCTTTAATCAAGGCGTCCACCATTCGGTAGGTACCAGCGGGATGAACGTTGTTGTCTTCATCGCCCGTTGTCAACATCAAATGGCCTTTAAGATTTTTAGCCAGATCCGGGTTTTTGTCGATCGCATATTCAAACGTGACTTTTCCAGAATCGCTCACGACTTCCTTCACGCCGTGGTGTTTTTCGGACCACCACCGATTATAGATGTCGTTCGTGTGATTTCCTGAGCTGGAAACCGCGACTTTAAACAAGTCTGGATAGACCAACATGGCAGCCGTTGACATAAATCCACCTCCGGAATGGCCGTAAATACCAACCCGGTCTTGGTCAATAAAGGAATGGCGATTGGCAAGCTGCTCAACGGTCACTTTTTTATCTTCCAACCCATAGTCTCTGAGGTCTCCATAGCCATAATTGTGGTACCATTTAGAACGATCCGGATGTCCACCGCGATTTCCGACCGTGACTACAATCATTCCGAACTGAGCTAACGCCGTTTCGTATCGGTTCGTAGAGAAGGCCTTCGAAACGGACTCGGTTTGCGGTCCTGGATAAACGTATTCAACAATGGGATAGCTTTTTTCTGGATTGAAATCAAACGGTTTGTACATCACGCCATACAAATCCGTAACCCCATCTCCCGCTTTGACTTTGAAGGGTTCAGGGAATTGGTATCCCACTGCCAGCAATTGGCTAAAGTCCGATTCTTCCAGATCTAACGCCTTCTGACCGGTTTGACTAATTAAAGCGGCGGCAGGAATGGTATTCACTCGGGAATAGTTGTCTACAAAGTATTTTCCGGATTCGCTAAACGTGGAACGGTGATCGAAATCGCCCGGATTTAGAAGCTGAAGTCCAGTCCCGTCCAGTTTGATTTTATAGGCGTGGACGTAATACGGGTCTTCGCCTTTTTCGCGCGCGTTGGCGGTGAAATACAAGGTCCCCGTAGCTTCATCAATGGCTTCAATACCGCGAACAGAGAAGGCGCCCTGAGTAACTTGGTTTTTGAGTATTCCATCGGGTCCAAAACGGTAAATATGCCCCCATCCATCACGTTCTGACCACCACAAGAAATCGCCATTGGATAACATGTCTAGACGTTGCACTTCGACGTACGTATTGAGCCGTTCTTCTATCAGAACCGTCACTTCGCCGGTAGCCGCATTGGCTTTCATCACATCGACTCGTTTTAGGTCCCGGCTAATGCTGGAGAAGTAAAAATCGTCTGAGTTGTTAGACAACCACAATGATCTGTAGGGCTCTTCGCTCGACGGGTAGCGGAACTGGCGAGCCGCCATGATGCTGAAGTTTTCGTCTTTGAATCGATTTCCATTAACGGCTACTAAAGAGTCGGTGGCGAAATCATAGATATGCAGGTGCTCTTCGCCAACAAATTCCTCACCGGGCATCGCGTATTTGTAGGTTTCCAATTCGGGTCGCTTGTTGCCAGTGGAATGGATAATCCACAAATCGCCCACTTTGCGCTGATCTGTCCGGTTTACAGCAAAGCGTTTTGAGTCTTGTGACCAGGTTACGCCCACGCGTTTGCGTTTGTCTTTGTTTTTTTCAACCTCGACCTGAGTTGAACCATAATCAGAGCCCGTGTAAGAGAAGTTCTCGACTCCGTCCGTTGTGAGTTGGACTTCTTCGACTTCCACTTTGTCTTCCGCTTTTGTCGCGTCGTCACCTGTTTTGTCTTTCCGCGCTTTTAGAATTTTGGCGTAGTCATCTCCACTCATTTTGTAAATGTTGTGGTTCCGGCCGAAAAGAACCGATTTGCCATCTGGAGACAGCGATGCCCAAGAAGCATGATTGTCCGGCTTTTCGAAATCCTCCAATTCACGCAGGGATCGGGTACTTACGGTGTATTCAAAGTAGAATACTTTTTTCCGCATTTTGGGCTTAGCCGGTTTCTTTTTTTCTTGTGTGT
Organism: Rhodothermales bacterium; assembly: GCA_030833605.1. Classification (GTDB taxonomy): domain Bacteria; phylum Bacteroidota; class Rhodothermia; order Rhodothermales; family UBA10348; genus UBA10348. The sequence continues at coordinate 12,645 of JAURGV010000032.1, read as the reverse complement.
CACCTTGGGTTTCCTCCTCGACATCGGCTTCAATTTCTTCATCCTGTGAGCCTTGCACTTCAAATTGAAGCGTATTTGTGCTAATAAACTTGATGCGTCGAATGGGTAGGTGCTGACCATCCCACGGATCCCGGGTAATACGGGTTAACTCAGCTGCAATGCGGTCGTTGTCAAAAATTTGCTTTTTGGATCCGGATTTGGTGTCGACGAGATAGTAAAACGTGCCGTCTGACGTTTTCCATTCGTACCAAAAATTTTCAGTCCCTTCAATCCATTGCGGATTTACGGATGTTGAGTACAACATACCGTCAATTTTGTAGGGCGCAAATTTGGCGGCCAGATCGTAATTGGGCTTAGGGGCGTCGTGGTGTCCCTTGTCCTGCGCATGGGCGGCCATCACCAGTAAGCAAAAGGTCAGCAATAGGGATGATAACTTTACATTCATGGTGAGATTGTATTCGTTGATTAAGAACAATTCAGCGCCTTTGGTTCAAGGTACAAGGTACAAGGTGCAAGGTAAAATTTGGAAGTCGAATTAATTCTTAGACCGGAAAGCGTTTTCAGGGTCGACTTCATTCCGCTTCCGGGACGGCTATAGATACAGTTTCCATCGGCAACACTTCCACCTCAATCGAACTAACCGCGTTTCCTTGGTGGTCGAATGAGATGGACGCCCTAACTTTTCGATTTTTAACTTCCAAAAGGGGATGGTTTCCGGCAAAATTAGCTTTCCAAAACAATTTGTCACCAGCGTGGACGGATAGCGTTGATCGGTGCGAGCCTTCGTGCCTCAGGCTCGCGATTGAATTGCGATGGGTGAAATGATTGAGCGTAGCAAAGTCTTCTTCCGAATCGATCCTTGATAGCGTAGAAATTCCTTTGTCCGCGGGAGCTATTCCCATTAAACCAGTCGCGATGGCCCCAACTACCGCATAGGATACTTCAGGGTAGGAACGGCGATCTGTAGAATCGGCCGTCAACATCATCATCATGTCCAATGCTTCGCCGTGTTTGCCGTACCGATACAGGACTTCGGGGAAATAGGACCCCATTTCAACATTTTCAAGCTTTTGATTCAGTAAGCCCGAAACGAGAGCCTCCGATTTTTCTAGGTCAGGCACGGCATCGTTGTACAAGGCGAATACCTGCATATTTCCGGCCTCGAACGTTTGGTCACTTTCGGTGTAAAGGTCGTGAAATTGCTCTGATTCGGGCTTCCAAAACACCTCGGTCAATAAATTTGCTGCGGTCACAGCACGGGAAAGGTATTCTGTGGACTTGGTGGGCTGGTTCGTTGCTGCTAAAATGTTTGCATACGATCGGTAGGCGGCGACCTGAAAAGCCAATAAATCGATACCAAATCGAACGCCTTCGACCCCACTTTCGTGGTACGTTGGGATTCCACGGGCGTATTGATACGGGTCATCGAGGTCATAGGAGTCGCGATTCATATACCGACTGCGATCGAGGATGGTGTTTTTTCCCAAGTCCCAACGATCTACAAATTCAGTCACTGACTTTTCGTAGAAGTCTAAAAATACCGGGTGCTCGATGTAGGTGACGTCGCCGGTCCATTTATACATCCGGTAACTTGCGTCCAACACGTCGAAATTGGCTGGTAAATTGTACCAAAACGACTCATCATCGCGGTAGTCGACCGGAGCAGGGTCGCCGTTACGCGTGATTTCCCAATAGGTACACCAATCTTTGCCCTCTGATATATTTCGAGCGAATTGGAATAACATATTGCGGGTATGTTCATCGAGGCCTAAAAAGTGAGCTCCCAACGCCTGATGGGAAACATCGCGCATGCAAAAAGCCTCACGACCTGGTAATGCCGCTTCGTACCAAAGCCCCACTGAATCGCCTTCAACGCCGGCATACGATAAGGCGGTGTCTCTGGCCCATGCAAATCGATCGCTTAAGCCTTCTATGGATGACTCAACGGATAGGAGAGGCGCCGTGAATTCGGTGTCGGGGGAGCTGCAGGCTGATATGAGGGGCGCTAGGCTTAAAACTAAAAGTGGACGCATGAAACAATCGGGTAAAAGGATTCGGCTAACGGCCTTAAAGTTATAGCATGGCGAAGAGCTTATTGTAGGGGAATTACAGGGTATTTTAAAAAGCCCTAAAAATAATTTTAGTTGGCAGAATGGTTTCGTTTCTTAGTCCCATCACCCCCAGTACCAATCATAACCACTGTTGAAAATGGGACAGCTACACAAAAGAATGCAATTTGCCCCTTTTTTTAAAACGTATTCGATTCTTGCGGTTTTTTCTGGTTGTTTACTCCTATCGGCTTGCGGTAGCGACGCTTCGGGAGGCCTAGGTAGTGATATCGTTGACAATGGAGGAAATGACAATGGGAATACAACCGGACCAGTGAGTTATTCTCAGAAAATCGCCATCATTTTTCAGTCCAGTTGCGGAGGGTCAGGTTGCCATATTAATAATTCCAAGGATGGGGTGAATTTGACAACCTATGCGCAGGTGATGGCTAGTCATGGAACGCAATACAACAGCCGCATCGTTGTACCAGGCAACGCTTCGGGAAGTCCGCTGGTAGATAAACTTGGTTCCAGTCCAGCATTTGGCGTTCGAATGCCGGACGGGAGGCCAGCTCTTTCTAATGCGCAGATAACCCTTATCCGGACGTGGATCAATGAAGGCGCTCTCAACAACTAAGGCCCTCTTTATTTCCATTTTATGTGGATTTGCTTGGAGTCAACCCACGCCGAGTCGCTTAGCATTTGGTCAAATAGTCCAAACGGATTCCGGGACGGTTGAATTTACGTCTCGAGTTCCTCTCCACACCTTTACCGGGACGTCGGACGAGTTGGTGGGGCGCATTGATTTCGCTGCACAAACAGTCGATTTTTATGTGGACCTCTCTACCCTGAAAACAGGCATTGGGAAGCGGGATAAAGACATGCGATCCACTTTGGACGTAGGCACCTTTCCCTTCGCCGAATTTTTCGGGTCGTTGGAAAACACAGTTGATCAAAAAACGAGCGCCGTTCAAGCCGTTCGTGTCGTCGGTAAATTCGATATTCATGGAAAATCGCAGCCTTTAGCTGTACGCGGCAAACTTCAAAAAGAACAGGAATCCTGGAAATTAGAAGCGACATGGACCCTTAAGTTGACGGACTTTGACATCCAGCCACCCAGGCTGTTGATCATGAAAGTGGACAACGAACAAGAAATACGGATCAGTGCGGTTTTGAAGCCGCTTACCCAGTGACGATTATGAAAAAATTAGGCTTCTTTCTGTTGATAGGTTGTTTTTCCGTGACTTCCGCCTTTGCTCAAATGGAGCGGGAAAGGAGCAAAACACAATCGTTTGACCCCGAAATATTTTGGTCGGGAGCCGTCGTGACCTTGCCTAGTGTTACCCAACTACCGGCATCCAATTTGAATTTTACCATTCAGCATGCATTTGGACTGGTTTCTAGCGGCATTGATGAATTGTTTGGGTTGGATGCGTCATCCAATATCCGCTTTGGCTTGGATTACGGTGTAAGTGACCTCTGGTCGCTCGGCATTGGGAGGTCGCGATTTGACAAGGTTGTAGATGTTCGGACCAAGTATCGGTTGATAACTTTGATGCAAGGCGCCCGACCAACTCACCTTACTTTTTTTGGGAATATGGCGCTAGATACTCAAAAAAACGGGTTATCTACCGCTGATAAGGCCTCGTTTTACGCTTCACTTTTATTGGCTCGTTCCATTACCGAAAAGATATCCATCCAAGTATCACCAGCATTTTCCCACTTCAACCATGCGAAAGAGCAGGTGGTATTTAACGGAGGTTTGGAGCGCGAAGAAAATAATCTGATAACGGTAGGATTGGCCACTCGGTACCGCGCATCAGAAAGAGTATCTGCGTTATTGGAATACGTTCCTGTTATTGGTGACCGGTCAGACGGATCCCACGATGCTTTTTCGGTGGGAATAGATGTCGAGTCCGGGGGACATGTATTTCAGTTGTTTCTGACATCCACGCAATGGATTGTGCCACAATACGTTGCATCAAAAAGTCGAAATAGCGTAAGCGACGGCGATCTAGGGTTTGGATTTACGATTCACCGCGTTTTTGGGGTCGGAATTTAGAGCGATTGGACGGTTAAGAACGGTCCTTTGCGCATGCGACGAGCGCTTCGACCTTAGCAGAAGAAGTCACTCCGTTTTCTAACACGGAAGAATACGTGTGAATCGAAAACCGTTCTTTCGACAGGGTTTGGATAATTTGGGGTGCGTTTTTTGCAGAAACGCCACCTCCAACTACCCATTCCATTTCGGGCTCAATCAACGCATACTTTTGGATGGCGCTTAATCCATCCAGAATATCGCCAGACGATGGCCAAGGGATTCCAGCGGTAAGGATGCGGCTGATCCCAAGTGAATAGAGCAGGTCAATGGCATCTTCTGGGGCGGTTAGGTCATCAAATGCACGATGGAAGGTGCTTTTGACGTTGTGATAGGACGCAAATGCGGCCAATTCTTCGCACAGCTCCTCGTCTATTGATCCATTTTCCGTAGCTCCGAATACAATGCCATCAATCCCAATAGCAATATGAGATTCAGCCTGGTTCAACAAGAGCATTTTCTCAGATCTGCTAAAGTCGAATAATCCTTCTCGGGGTCGAATCATCGAAAGGATTTCTATTTTTCCACCAACGGCATCCACTATTTCTTGCATGATGGCTAGGTCTGGGGTTAAACCGCCGACCTCCATTCGAGCGCAACATTCAATTCGATTGGCTCCGCCGGCGACGGCGGCTTCGGCCGATAACAATGCGGAAGAAAGCGTTGAGCAATCAATGCAAATTTCAACGTCAATTTTCATGGGGAGATACGCTATTAATAGTGAAATAGATGGTTCGACGACCAGCAATGCCTATCTTTTGTCTGATCAAACCGGTCCCAGACAGCCAATCCTATTTTAGACTATGCGCTGGACTCATAAGTTAACCAAAGCAATCATTTTTTTAGCCCTCATGGCTTACACGCGAAATACATTTGCCCAAACCGGATTATCGGCTACCGAACAGCAGCTGGTCGATCAAATTGAAATGGGCGTCCCCAAGGCGGTTGCGTTTTTGGAGCACATTGTTAATATCAACAGTGGCTCAATGAACTTCGAAGGTGTGAAAAAAGTGGGTGCTGCTTTCGCATCGGAATTAGACCCTTTGGGATTTAAAACGTGGTGGGTGGACGGAGCACCGTTTAATCGGGCGGGTCATTTGTTCGCCTCTAGAGGTACTAAAGGACCGCATTTTTTGCTGATTGGCCATCTCGACACCGTTTTTGAATTGGATAGTCCGTTTCAAAAGTTTACCCGTTTGGATGAAAATCGAGCGCAAGGGCCGGGTGTGATCGACATGAAAGGGGGGGATGTCGTGATGCTCGAGGTTGTTCGCGCGCTACATGCCGTTGGTGAATTGGATAATATGACGGTCACGCTGGTCTTGATTGGCGATGAAGAATCGTCGGGCGATCCGCTAGAAGTCGGAAGAGCATCTTTGGTTGAAGCCGCAAAGGCAGCAGATATTGCTCTCGCTTTTGAGCCCGGGGACGGGGACCCTCAAACAGCGGTGTTGGCGCGCCGAGGATTTACCGGGTGGGAAGTTCATGCCAAAGGTATTCGCGGGCATTCTTCAGCGGTTTTTTCGGATGAAATGGGATACGGATCCATTTATGAGGCGGCTCGAATCTTGACTGGGTTTCAGGAAAAATTGGTTGGCGAAGAACTACTTACGTTCAACCCCGGGCTGATTTTAGGCGGAACAACGGTTTCCTTTGACGAAGAAAACGATCGCGGGAGTGCCGTTGGGAAAACCAATGTTATCTCCGAAACCACGGTGGTCACGGGAGATTTGAGAACCATTTCCCCTGAAATCAGGGAACGCGTTAAGCAGACAATGCGCGATATAGTCGCGCAGAATTTACCTGGAACGAGTGCAGAAATCGTGTTTCGCGACAGTTATCCTCCTATGGGAATGACGGCGGGTAACGAAAAATTGTTGGCTATGTTGAGCCAGGCGAGTATAGATGCGGGCTACGAGCCGGTTCGGGCAGGCGATCCGGCAGATGCGGGCGCAGCTGATATTTCGTTCGCCTCGGGGCATGTTGACATGGCGTTAGATGGATTGGGTATGACCGGAGAGGGTACGCACACCACGACTGAATGGGCTGATTTGAGCACGTTGCCGATGCAAACCATCCGGACGTCCTTATTGATGGTTCGAATTTCCAAGAACTGGTCCAAGTAGCACAGCTGGATTTAGTAACTCCGATAACGGTAGATGAAACATAAAAGAGGGGGCTGCATACGCAGCCCCCCTCTTTTTTCTATCCCAATCGCCATTCACTTACGGCTTTATTTCGAACGTCAGCGTTGGATGGGTATCGGGCGCGGTTACGACGTTTAACACGTCAAAGGAAAGGGTCACGGATTCGACCCTTTGGCCTGTTTTAACTAGTACCTCAGTCGAATGATGAGGGGGTAGCATCAGAATATCAGCTCGATCATGAAACCGGAAGGTTGAGGTGTTTCGGAGCGTGAATTCAGATTCAGACGTGTTGGAAATGACCACTTTTAGGATGGACGTATCTCCTGTGTATCCCGACTCGGTGACGTTCAACGAGGATTCGACCAACGGCATTACATGTTCTTCGCGGCCGATTAGGGTATCGTAGTACCAGGCAACCGTTCTTCTTGCTAGCAACGCTTCTTTGATTCCCGCCTGCGTGCGTTCCTTTGCAAAAACGATCGTAACGGGACGGTGCCCGCCACCAGGGACATCAAACTGCCAATCTATCAGGTTATGGATATCCGACGTTCCGATAATCGCCAAATTGTATTTTAGAGCTATTTCCAGCGCTTCATCGCTGTACGTGATGTCGTTTACCACTTCAATGCCCTGAATTTGACCCTTCTCGATCAGCGAAATGTTCATTTCCTCGACACGTGCGACACCGTCTTTGCGCTGCGCTGTCCAATTGGGATGATTCATAAATGTGAATCCCCCTTGCCGTTGCGCTTCCTCATAAGCCGCTTCCGCGCTTTCCAAAACCAATTTGTTGGAATCCGTAATAAAAATGGTATTGGCATGGCCAAATGGCAGAGAACGTGTTATTTCAGACCCATGAATAACAATTAAATCGCTGCTTCCTGCCGTTCGGGTGGCTAATTCAAAAGCCCTATTCCGGTCGGGATGAGGTATATCGTCTTTATGTGGCTGATATTCCAAATGCTCCGTAACCGCCATGCAATCGAGTCCATCTCGTTGGGACTCTTGGACCCTCACATTGGGCCACACATCGCCGTCTGAAAAAACAGAGTGAATGTGTAGGTCGCAGGTCAGACTGAAAAAGCCAGGGACATCTGGAAACTCAATGGCTCGTCCATTAGCATGCGAATGACCTTCTTGGGCGAAGGACAGGCAAGGGAAAAGCAAAAGGAGAACGAAAATGGGAAAGCGTTTCATACATCAACCACTCAATTCAAGAATAAAAGAGGACCTCTTAATCTCAGGAAAAATAGTGGCTAATGAAATCGGATAACAAGAAAATAATCTAGTGATTCATTTTTCCTTTCATTCCTTCCATTTTGTGACCTTTTTCCGGTTTTTCAAGGGCCATAATGAACGTAATCACTGCCGCGCGATCTTCTTCATTTAAAACCAATTTGGGCATCAAACCGTGCTCTTTAATAGCCATTGCAGGCAAGACAGATTTTGTTGAATCCGTCTCTTGCAACCAGCTATCTAACGCGACGCGCATGGAGTCTTGGGACGAAAATGCAGCGCGATAATGCATCATGATCATGCGCATCGGAGGAGCTATTGGTTTACCCTGGTCCATATTTGCAGGTGGATCAAGTTTGTGGCAGGTGGCGCACACGGTGTTAAACACTTTTTCGCCGTCACTTGTAATAACAAGACGAGAGTTTGCGTTGTCAAAAGCCATCATTGGTATAAAAACGACTCCCATTATCAAAATAGCTACAGTAGGGGACACGCGTTTAAGTAGGCGTGAAGGGGTATGAGGCGTTGAATTCGGGTGCGACATGATCGTATGCTGTTAGTGAACTATCTTGTAATGACAAGTAGAATAGTCCATTGCTGACACTAAAGCAATAGGGGGAAGGCGAGTGTCGGTCGTGTCGTTCTGTACGGGAAACCCTGTGCCGATTGGCGGACCTTAGGCCATGGCTTTTTTCCAGTTCCTATAGCCCAATACGCACAGAATAAGGAAAATAGCGTACTGCCCAGAGAACAGATAAAGCCCTTTTAAAGCATAAATGGTTATGGCGACTACGTCAACGACAAACCAATAGACCCAGTTTTCGAGCCTTTTTTGAGCCATAAACCACATTCCAGCTAAACTAGCTACTGTGGTGAAAGCATCTCCATACGGGAAGGCCGCATTCGTTTGTGCTTGCATGGTAAATCCCCAGGCAACCGTTCCGACTGCCGTCACGATGATCCAAAAGAGATTTCTGCGCCACGTCATGGTGGTAACCGGCAGAATAGGAGCATCTTCCGCTTTTTTACTCCAATGAATCCAACCATAGATGTTCATCCCGATGTAATAGATGTGCAAAAGCATATCTGAATACAAGAAGGACTCATAAAACACGATGGCGGCCAAAAAAACGGATACTAAACCGGTAGGCCAACACCAAATGTTTTGCCGTGTCACAAAATAGACGCTGATTAGGCCGGTGATAGCAGCAAGAGCTTCCAACCAAATCATCAAGCTTGGCGACATTAATTCACGTGGATATTGGAGAGGGGACCATGAGCGGATCGCCCAGCGAAAATAGAAAAATAGATCCACAAGATGGAGCAAAAGAATAGGGCATGTAAGAATAACACAATCCCCGTTCCTGAAAATGTCCCTCCAGTTTTACTGACTTCGTACACCAAAAACTTGGTTTCATCCGACATGAATAGAAAACCAAAAACAATGGTGCCGCTGTACAGTGCTAAAACGAACAATTGAATTCTCGCAAACCAATGCCAAGCGGCGCCCGGTTTAATCAACGCAATTCCAATAGGGAATAGGACGGTTTCAAAATTCAAAAGGTCTAAATCACCGCTCGTGATTTCGCCAATGAAATTGGACCACGCCATTAAGCCTAACGAAATGCAAACTACTCCGGCTGCAAAAAATCTGTTTAAGGGCTGCTTTTTCATGATCTATGTACGTTCAAATGGGGTAAAAAGCGGAGGGAAAAAGCGTTGTAGAATTCACAAAAAGGGTGGTTCGGGGCCTAAGGCCCCGAACCACAGCACATGCTACATTCCGAGCTTGAGTTGGATGTCGTATTCACATGCAAAACCACACCAGCAAACAGCGACACTCGTATCGTATTCGATGAGCCCCCACAAAAAGGATCGGCTGGCTGTTTCAGGGCATATTCCTTCGCCTTCGCACTCTTCTCCGGGAAGAATAAAGTCGCCCGAACACTTGATGGTAATCGAGAAAACATCTTTTGCTGCGACACCTTCAGGAAGATCAAACGGGGTGCATGCGTCGGTCACTACACCGGTAAATACCAAATCTCCTGCAATCGCGTCGTATCCCGTTCCATCGTCGTAAATGAGAGACGATGGCATGTTTTTCGACATTCCTAACAGGTTAATAACGTCGGGAAATTGGATATCCGCCGATTTTTTCATGGTCACCTTAAGTACATATTCCTGTTCGGCCCCTTCTTCTCGGACGGGAATAGGTGTCATTTCCATTGATTCAATCCGTTCAATGGATTGGAGGGAAGCTAAAGCGTCCTCCTCCGGTGTGTCCAACTGATTTGAGTCACAGGCCGTTATGCCTAAGCAAACAACGGCCAAGAGAGCGATCCACCCTAGGGTGAGCCGGCCTCGAATTGGTTTCTTTCTACTTTCCATGGTCTCCTTCCTCCTCTTTTCCTTCTTCACATTGACTAGTCCAAAGGACACTTTCCTTCGGAATCAATGGGTAGAGGAGGATGGACCTCGGGGTGTAACGCTTTATTTACAGCGCTTTTTTACCAGCCGTACTCGTGTTTATCTACAACCTGGCTCGGGCTTCCCACAATCAACGGATCAGGCTCTCTAACCACAGAAGGGTCCTTGCCTGGATAGTTGAGTGAGTGCAAGAAATGCATCATGCAATTTAGACGAGCTCGTTTTTTATCGTCCGATTTTACGATGGTCCAAGGCGAATCCAAGGTATCCGTATGGAAAAACATTTTCAGCTTAGCTTCGGTGTATTCATCCCACTTATCCCTTGAAGCCGTATCAATAGGACTCAATTTCCATTGCTTAAGTGGGTCGTGTTGCCGAGACTCCATGCGGTCACTTTGCGCTTCTCTGGTTACGGAAAACCAATATTTGAAGAGAATGGTACCCGAGCGAATAAGCATGCGCTCCAATTCAGGCGTTTGGCGCAAGAATTCTTTGTATTGCTTCCCCGTACAAAATTTCATGACCCGTTCCACGCCGGCTCGGTTGTACCAAGACCGGTCAAAAAATACAATTTCACCGTGGGTTGGAAATTGCTTTATATACCGCTGGAAATACCACTGCCCTTTTTCCTCGTCGGTGGGTTTATCCAGAGCGACAATTCGCGCGCCACGAGGATTAAGATGCTCCATGAAGCGTTTGATGGTTCCTCCTTTTCCGGCAGCGTCCCGACCCTCACAGATCACAACGACCCTTTTCCCAGATTCTTTTACCCACCGTTGAACTTTTAATAATTCAATTTGAAGGAGTCGTTTTTCAGCTTCGTACGCTTTTCGACTCACTTTCGATTTGTATGGGTAAATACCTTGATCGAACAGTTCATTGATTTGATCTGGACTGTATCCAAGATTGCCCCGGATGTCTTCGGTTTTAGCCGCATCAGGCAAGGGGATACTTGAAACGCGGGACACAGCAGGTATCCCGGAATCCTGTTCGTTTGCTGGTTTTGCTTTTGAACCCATTAATCAGCTCGCTTACGAAATCTATAATTGTCTACGTGCACCAAGGTAGGAAGTCTTGGGACTAATTTCGACCAATTTAAGATTGAAACAGGTATTGGCGGGGGTTTATCTCAGAAATTTTTTGAAAATCCGCTTCTGACAGCGCACTGCGAATGCGAATGCTGAACTCCCGTTCTGTGATGGTCTGCTGCACCATATAAAAATCCGATCCGAACAAAACCCTATTTCCAATCTGTTCGTCCCGGACCAACACCTGCAACAGAGCGTGAAGGTCGCGATCGTAACCGGTATACGAGATGTCCGTGTACACGTTGGGATATTCCTTGGCGAGTCCCAAAATAACGGATAGCCAATTCGTTTCGGCTAAATGCGAGGGCCAAGGTTCGGAAAGCCATTGGCGACACTCGCCGTCGCCCCCTAAGTGGGCAAAACAGACCTTTAATTTCGGAAACTGTTTAAAAACGGGTCTAAATCTAACCGGGTCCGATAGATGATCCGTCCAGGAAGAATTGGGGGTGAGAAAACTCGTGTCAGTGCGAACATGGCCCGGCCATTGGATATCGTTTGGATCTCCCCGGAAGTAAACACCGCCTCGCGAACAATGGGTCATAATCGGTATTTGAAGTGCTTCTGCCCATTCCCATAACGGTAATAATCGATCATCATTGGGGAAAAACCCAAGAGCGGGATACAGTTTGATTCCTGAAAAACCGTGGTTTTCTATTAGGTCCTGAGCGAGCGCCAAAAATCCGTTCCGTCGTGGGTCAATCGCAACAAAGGGGTGGATTCTAGGGCCAATTACAGGGTCTCTTTTGAGTTGTCTTAACTCACCCAGCTGGTCTAAATAGGGCTGCTTTGAGGGACCTGCACCCATAAACGTAAAGTCCATCGGGAGCACAATAAAGGTAGACGAAGCGGGGTAGTATCCTTGAAGGAGATTAAAAATATCTTCCTGGGTCTCGAGCGAACCGATCCCTGCAAATGCAGCCAGGCGATCAAAGCGATTGGTCCTGAAACGGTGGCCAATCCACGTTGCAAAGAGGAAGATACCCCTCCGGAGTACGCGATTGGAGAGCAGCCGCATAATGATTCGCGGACCAAACAGGCCGTCGGGTGCACTAGGAACGGTAAAAAGATGTGTATGGCAGTTGATCAAATTCAAATAGAGCAAGGTTTCTCATAGAGAAACGGAAAGCCCTATATCGAACGACATTTTATACTACACCCTTAAGTTTTCCACCATCAACAATGAGTGACGTGCCGGTTATGTACGATGCAGCCTCGGACAATAAGAAAGCCGCAGCGGATGCGAACTCCTCAGGCAATCCATAGCGCCCCATGGGTATCGCCGCTTGGCGAGCGGTGATGTGTTTCGCTAAGTCGACACCCCTTTTTTCAGCCGTAAACACATCGTTCGCTTGCATGCGATCCGTAGCAATTTGACCTGGGACCAGGTTGTTGATCCGAATTCCGTACGATGCTAAGTCCACGGATAAGCTTTTAACCAAACTCAAAACGCCCGATCGAAATACGTTCGATAACACCAAGACGTCGATGGGTTCACGAATAGAAGAGGAGGTGAGCGTCAAAATACTTCCAGAACCCTGGTTCTTCATGGTAGGCAACACGTTACGAATCATGCGGATCGCGCTCATAAGGGATAATTCAAA
>JAURGV010000329.1 GCA_030833605.1 Rhodothermales bacterium | reverse complement strand
CAATGCGTTCGAAATGTCCCGCAGCTACCGCTTGAAGCCCCGCCCGAAGTTGCACGATGGGTCGCGTGAGCGCGCTCGCTAAAAACGAAGCCGTAACCATCACGACCAACACCAATAACAATAAGGCTCCGAATAAATAAGCCACTGTGCGAGCGCGCTCCTCCTCAATGCGCTCCTGTTCGGGAAGCGTCGGAACAGACACCACATAGTGCGGGACCCCTCGTTCGTCCGTTAAGGCCCTGTACCCAGCGGTATAGGCAAAAGAACCTAGGTGCTCGTTTACGGTGGCAAACCGAAATCCGTCAAAATAGAGCGCTTGAAAGGCTTCAATAGGCAGCCGCTGCTCGATTAATCGATCTCGGACCAGTTCAGGCCGACTTGCTTGATCTACTTCTCGTCCGCGGTAAACAATCAGATCAAGCCCGACCCGAGCAGCTAGCGAATCAATGCTAATTCGGTCCAAAACGCGATAGGGCAATTCTTCCCCACGGGTTTCTAATTGCAATGTTTGTTCGACTCGATCCAAATGTTGCCGCAGCCACGACTCAATCGCTCGTTCATTTTCGCCCGTTACCACGCGTAATCCTACAAAGCCCATGGCAAAAACGGTAATAATGCCCACGGAGAAAAAGGCGTTGAGAACCCGATCTCTAAATTGCCTTTGCTGAGGTCCTTTTTGCTTGGTTCTGATGCGCCAAATCACCCCTCCGACATAGATAGGCATCGACAAGAACATGCCAGCTACCACAATTCGCAGAAGATGGTACAATTGGTCGAAAAAACTGGTGGTTCTGCGTCTAACGGCAATTACGGACGCATTTGAACCTTGATCGAGCGATTCTTGCGCTAAATAGAGGGTCTGGTAGGACCGTTCATTAATGGTGTCGTCGACCCACAATTCGGGTGTCCCACGTATTTGGGAGACGACGTCTTCGTCAAGGAACGACCGACCAAAACTTTGACCTTGACTTCGAATTAAAATGCCCGATTTGAATTCGGCAACGGACAGTTCAGCATACTTGTTGCCGTAGTAACTCCCGGGACTCAATACTTTAGGAAATGGGGTTCCGGCTGACTCGGTTAACGCCCTTTGTTCAGCCCTAACCAGCATGTAGAAGTAAGGGGATTGAGCCGGATCTCCATCTTGCGCCGACCCGTTCGCTTCGAGTTCGTTTTCCGCGATACGCAGAAATCCAGCATATCTGAACCGGTTTTGGTCGGCGAGTCCGGTAAGCTTTTCGATCATAGGTCCTTCAGATCCGAAGTCGCCATACATCGCCAAAAACAAATCAAAATCGGATTGATCGGCTAAGTCCCTTGTTTGCCTTGGAATGCGGCGTATAAGGTTGCTGTATCGACCTAAAACCAGCCCATTATCTGAATGAATGGTTATGGTGACGTCATACCCGGATAGTGCGGAAAGTAAGAGACCGCTGGCTGTTTCCTCAGCAAGAGAATCGATCCGCGCTCTCTTGGGGGCAGCTTCCATTTCAGATAATGACTCGAGTTGGGCGTCAAATTCGCCATGCATGGCCGAGTCCAATACCTGAGAAATCGCAAACATTACTCTTGAGTCCTTGTCCTCAAGGAAAGAAATGGCTGCATCCTTCATTTGTAATTGCATTTTCTGATTCGAGCTTATTTCTAGCATCGGAAACAGAAGCATTGAAGTAACTACAACGATGGGTACGATATGCCGGAGCGTTACTAATGGAGACTTTTCAACGGGCTGAATGGGGCTCAGTTTTGCAGATAGCAACGCTGCCCCAATAACCAAGGCATCGATACCAAGCGGCGCGCCAACCCCCATTTTAATGGCAATCCAACCGAAAATGCCTCCCGTTAGCACATAATACAGCCCTAGTTGGCTAACAGAAGGCATTTGCGAAACATCTGCCTTCGTGAAATGAATCACCATCCAGAGCAGCCGTCCGGCACAGACAATCATAGCCAAGACGGTGAGTAAAAGCGAACCAAAAACCACCAAAACCAAGCGATCGGGAAGTAATCCAGACCGTGCGAAATAGTCTAACGTGCTGTCTTGGACCGTTTGCGAAGAGAGCTGGAATAAGAAAGAAGCAATCGCAATGGTCAACCCTGTATGGAGTGCTACCACCCCGAGTGTTCTCCAATCCCATTTAAATTTCTTCCCAAAATGGAGCGATGCGATGGTTTTCTCTCTCATCCATCCGGTAGCTCGCAACATCACAAAACAGAACAACGCAATAAAAAGCGCTGAAATGAAC
>JAURGV010000328.1 GCA_030833605.1 Rhodothermales bacterium | reverse complement strand
CCCATGGTCGATCCGCTACTTTGGCTAAAGGAGCAAAAGGATCTTGAACGCATGTACTGGAGGGGTAGGCATGCCGATGATCGCGTTGCGATGTGTGGTGTAGCTAAAGTGCTGTCTGGGGACTCTCGACCGGACTATAAGAACCTAGAGCGTGAAGTTGATGACTTTTTGGAGCGACCTGGGGCTGAATTTAGGCTGTATGGAGGAATGCGCTTCGATTTAAGCGCTGGCACAGATCGAGATTGGTTCGGCTTTCCTGCATGGCGTTTTGTGCTCCCCCGATTCGAACTACACCAACGAGGGCTGCGCACATTGTTGTGTTGCAATCTTGTTTTCCCGGAAGATCGAGCTATTCGCGATGTGATTGTTGAGCAGGCCATAGCCTTATCGTTTTCGATTTCCCCGTCCCTGTCTTCGATTCCAACTCCGTCCAATCGGCGAGAAAATCCCAGTTTTGATGGGTGGAAGTCGCAAGTCAATTGGTCGCTTGATGCCTTTGAAAGAGATGTGTTAAAAAAAGTGGTGCTCGCCAGGCGGGTGGATTTCGATTTCAGTAATGATGTCGATGCCGTAGAAATGCTCCACGTACTCCAGGATGCGACACCAAACTGTTTCCATTTTTTAATGGAATCTGAGTCAGGCTCCTTTTTGGGAGCATCCCCAGAGCGATTGTTTTTTAGACGGGGAAGGGAAGTGTTTAGCGAAGCGGTAGCAGGCACACGACCTAGAGGAGAAACGGCCGACGACGACCTTGCCCATCGTGCTTCTTTACTTGCCAGTGAAAAAGATCAACGTGAACACGCCTTTGTCCGGGATAGAATTCGACAAGTTCTTGAAAGCGTGTGCCAATCTGTTGCCGTCGATGAAGTGGCCAGTGAAATGCGACTTGCTCAAGGCCGGCACCTGTATTCGAGATTGTCAGGGACGCTCGTTGAGGGAATTACCGACTTACAGTTGTTAAACATGCTGCACCCGACCCCAGCTGTGGGCGGGGAGCCTACCGATTTGGCGTTGCATGCGATCAGAACTCTTGAAGACTTTGATCGGGGCTGGTACGCCGGTCCTATTGGGTGGATCGGGCGTGATTCTGCTGAATTCGCTGTTGCCCTACGATGTGGTGTGCTTCACAACGCCACATTATCGCTATTTTCAGGCGCTGGATTGGTAACGGGTTCCGAACCTGGATCTGAATGGTTGGAAATTGAACAGAAAATAACCGACTTCACTCGAATTTTAGGACTTGCCGTCAAAAGCTCCAAATAGAAATCATTTTTGGTCTGCCTTGCTGGTTGACGAGCTGGTGCGAAATGGAATAACCACCTTTTTTGCATCGCCGGGTTCGCGATCAACCCCACTAGTTATGGCGGTCTTTGACCACCCTCAATGCACCTTGAAAATGCATTATGATGAGCGTGGATGTGCTTTTATGGCCCTTGGCTACGGTAAAGCAGACGCGCGCTCTGCTGTGGATGATTGCAATACCTCCTCAAGGAAACCAGCCGTTTGGATTACCACTTCTGGCACGGCTCTCGCGAATGGGTTTCCGGCCATTGTCGAAGCTGACATGGAATCTGTTCCCATGATATTGCTCACCGCCGACCGGCCGCCAGAGCTCAGGGATTCCGATGCCAATCAAACCATTCGTCAAGATCACATTTTCGGTAGAACCGTCCGTTGGTTTGTTGACCTTCCTGCGCCTTCCGACGACATCGATCCCGCGATGGTGCTTACCACCGTAGATCATGCGGTTCTTCAAGCCAAAACGGGTCCCGTCCACATCAATTGTATGTTTAGGGAACCGTTGGCGCCGATCGAAGAACCGTATTCGCCCATGGTTTCCGAAAGATTTAGCGCATGGGAGCGGTCAAAGACGCCTTTTACAACCTATTGCGAGCCTTCTTCGGTTCATCAATCGGCCGTTGACATGCTGCACCAGCTGTTTTCGGCGTCCGAGCGTCCGATGGTTGTTTTGGGGCGAATGGGTGGAAAAAATGACGAGGTAAGCGAGGCCGTACACCAGATATGCCGCCAATACGGAGCTGTTTCGGTGGTCGACGTGGGCTCTTCCCATCGGTTAGGGATTGCCGATAAAAACGCGCAACACACGGTATTTGGATGCGACTTGATGATTGGTACAAACCCACCGAAAGGATTGGCACCCGACGTAGTGATCCAATTTGGTGCAACTCCGGTTTCAAAACGGTTGAATCAATTCGTAGCCGGTGCATCGATTCAAACCTACTGCATTGTCGATGACCGCAATCGCCGAATAGA
>JAURGV010000327.1 GCA_030833605.1 Rhodothermales bacterium | reverse complement strand
CATCTCACGGTTCCGGTTCCCTGCACACCGCTTATGTCTGACGCTCGGATCGATGGGGACTATGAGATTGAAACCGGCAACGAAATTGTCCATTTCTTTCGCGAAAACCACCTGAGAGCAGCAGACGTCCAAATGGTGCTGGTTGGCGGGCATGGGCCCTTCACGTGGGGTCCAACGGGCCAAAAAGCAGTGTACAACAGTGTTATTCTGGAAGAAATAGCCCGCATGGCTTGGCTTACCGAGCAGATTAATCCGGACGCTGCGCCTATCAAGGAGCACCTAATCAGCAAACACTGGCAGCGCAAACACGGTAAGAACTCCTATTACGGCCAATAAACGGCCCGAAAGGGACCTAGTTAAACCGAATCGCTACCGACTCGGTTGAGGTTAAATCTATTACGTACGCCCCCCTTTCTAGGGACACCTTAGCATCAACATGTCCTTCAAGGTCCGAACCTGGGGTAGATACCCGCAGCCTGGCGACCGGGGTATTGGGTGAGGCCGGATCAAATCGAGCGGTGATCGCTTTGCTTTCGGGATCAAAAGTTACCGATGCAAACCGACCTGCATCCAGTTCCAGCCATGCGCCAACGGGAGCAACATACACGCGAAAACGAGCGGCGTCGGTTGGGAAAAGGGTTATTTTTTGCGCTGAATCGACTGCGCCTTCCACCGAAAGATCCCCGCCAAACGCCTGCCAGCCATACGTGTCGTCATGCACCAAATAGGATGCCGTGTTGAGGGTAAGTCCAAGAAATCCAGGGCCATAATCACCCGAATACCCGTCGTTGGCGAGGGTTGATGGATACGAATGAAAAGCAGCAGGCGCAAAACCTTCTTCCGTAACATTCGCCAACGCCCCCATGAGGCCGCCATAGCCCACTCGAAGTAAATACGTATCGGTTGGATTGTCGCGATACTCCGAAAGTACCGGTAGCGCATTCAGCGCCGACCCATAATGATGCAGTTGGCGCTCCAATCGAGAAGTGTTCGGATGGCCGCCGTACCAAAAATCCCAGTACCGGCGTGCGCTTCCATTGTATCCCCAGTGTGCGAGGGTGGGCATGTAGGCAAGAATGGCATTCAACGTTACATCGGCCTTTTCATCCATCCCAAAAAAGCGGGCCCACGCATACACTTCTTCTTGTCCGGTCGAATCCCACGGCATTTCGCTGCCAAAAGGGAATGCCATGGCCTGCCACACGTCTGCGCGTACCCGCATGGTGGATTCCAGCTTATCTGCCTGACTATTCCAAGATTCACGCCGGAGGTCTTCAAGTATTCGTACGAATACTGTGCCTTCCATCTGCCCAAATAGGGCGTAATCTGGAGCCAAGCGCACCATGGCTTCTGTCGTTTCGAAAGCGCGCTCCAAATACCAATCCCACGCATGATTTTGAACCAAATCGGTGTGATTTCTAGCGAGGCGATACATGGTCCAGTAAAACGCTGCCACGTGGGGGTAGTTGTAGGACCGGCCTACGGACTCGGCGTGTTCTTTACTCCAACTGGACCAACTTCCGTACGCAATGGAATCGCTGTACGTGCCCTCCGGCATCGAGTCTGGGGCGTAATAAAACAGGCTTTTTCGCACTCCAAATTTTAGGGGGCCGTCGCTGTATTGTAGTCCACCCCATAGGGTTTCGTCGACGAAGTGCTCCATTTTTTGGACTTCTTCGCGCGTCGGTGCAACCAATTGCTTCATGATGGCCGTAAGCCAAGATCCGGATCCTGCCTCGTCGCCCAAGCCCGCAATCCAAGCCCTGGAATCCTGCGTAACTTGTCGCTGGTTGGTGTAGTCATAACTAATCACCGAAGGAGCTCTGTCAAACAGGTCGTTGGCCTGATCAAACCACTGCTCATTGGTTAAAAAGCGCCCCATATCGGCTACAACATCTGCTGCTGGTTTGATCACCTTGTATTGAATGGTTTGCGTGCGTCCATCAGCATAGTGCACCGATACCCGGGCGCGGCCCCACTTCAAACCGTTTACAGCATACCCCACCCAATCGGGATTTATGGAAGAAAGGGGATCGAGGCGAAGAGCACCTACCGGCTCAACCTCAATTTTGGAAACCGCCGATGGCGCGCTGAGATACAGTTTAAATTCGGTGTCTTGAGGAATTACATACCCGGGCAAGCCTACTGCAACCGGCATACTATCTTTTCGGAGGCGCTTTTCGATGCTGCGAACATCGGGGGCGATCAAGAATCGAACCCCATAACTACGGGTTTCGCCAGGCTGTAATACAAATGACGTGGCTTCATTCCAAGACTCCG
>JAURGV010000326.1 GCA_030833605.1 Rhodothermales bacterium | reverse complement strand
ACAACCCAGACACGATTGCCGACGGCGCTAGAACCCCGTATTTAGGGAAAATCACATTCCCGCTCATTCTAGAACACGTCGACCACATGATTACAGTAGACGACGCCGCTATTGTCGAAGCCATGAAACTGCTGTGGAACCGGGCTAAAATTATTGTTGAACCAACGGGCGCGCTTTCATTGGCGGGACTTATGAGCGGCCAACTGGATACCAAGGGCGCGCGGGTCGGCGTGCTTCTTAGTGGTGGAAACGTTGATTTAGGGTCTGCTCTCGCTCTCCTGAATGATTAACGCGTCCAATATTGAGGCTTTTCGTTCGTATTTGGACCCCATTGTCACCCAATTTGAGCAACCTGGGTTCATAAAAGACGACCCCATTTCCATTCCTCATGGATTTGACGACCCGGAAGATCAAACGATAGCCGCCTTGTTTGCCGCCCTGCTGGCCTGGGGTAGACGGGACATCATGTTGGCCAAGCTGGCTGAATTGCTTCAACGGATGGATTTTCAACCCAGCCGATTTATTAGAAGCTACAAATCAACGACCCACCGCACGGCTCTAGGCGGTTTTGTCCATCGCACGTTTAACGAGTCCGATGCCGAAGGATTAGTACTCTCCATTCAAGCGCTATTATATAAGGCGTCCCTAGAAGAAGTCTTTCTGGAGGGGTATGCGAGAGAATCCTCGGTCCAGTTTGGTCTTGAAAACCTCTCCAACCAATTGTTTGAGCACGTTCCCGGCCAACCTAAGCGTATTCGGAAACACTTGGCCCGGCCTTCTACCGGATCCGCATGCAAACGCCTCAATATGTTTTTGCGGTGGATGGTTCGAACAGGTCCCGTCGATTTGGGTATCTGGAATCGGATTGACCCAGCTGATCTACTGTTGCCCTTAGATGTCCATTCCGGAAATCAAGCCAGAAACGTGGGATTGCTATCTCGCTCTTCCAACGACTGGAAAGCTACCGTTGAGCTTTCTGAAGCGTGTAAGCTGTTGTGTCCCAAGGACCCTGCAAAATATGACTTTGCCTTATTTGGAGCGGGTGCATCGGGAGAAGTACTGCGCGACCCTCGCAATTAATCCCTTTATTCGGACTACTCGGACGTCGTACGATTAGCTACACACGTGCCAATCGCATGGTAGGCTCGTTGGTGGTATACAATGGGCCGAGCCGCATCTCCTTCTTCAATCTTCACGACGCTTCCTAAAATGATGGAATGGTCTCCCCCATCGTAAACCGCCCATTGTTTGCACTCAAATCGCACTAAGTACGCTTTCAATGTCGGAATATTTCTTGGGCCAACCTCAACAAGGTTGGTATCTATCGTGTCCCGAGTGGTCAAAGCGGAGTCAGCAAACCGGTCGGAAACGGTCGCTTGGTCATCTTTCAGCACGTGAACTAAAAAATGAGGCGCTTTAACAATGTGATCGTGAATGTCAGATTCTTTCTGAACATTGAAGCAAACCAATGGTGGATCCAGCGATAAGGAAACAAAAGAACCAATAGTTAGCCCAATGGGACCTTCTTTTGCATCAAATGTCACCACCGTTACTACGGTAGGCACATGCCGCATTCCTTGTCGAAATTCCTCACCCGTGACGGGCACGTCGTTCAATGATTGACTATCTGTTGGGATTAAACTCATGAAAAGACGTCTTTTACTCTAGAAAAGAAAGATTTTCGATCTCCTAACGATTCCGGATTGGGTTTGAATGAGTCTGATTTTTTGAATGACTCCATGATTTCAACTTCTTCATCGGTCAAACTGGTCGGAATCCACACGTGAATACGGACCATTTGGTCGCCCCGTCTATTCGACTCAATATCGGGCAAGCCGCGCTCGCGCATCCGCAATATTTTGCCAGACTGAACGCCTGGATCCACTTGCAGCCGCGCTCTTCCTTTCAACGTAGGCACTTCGGCCTCGATACCTAGGGCTGCATCGGGAATGGAGATGTGTAGTTCATGGAAAATGTCCAGCCCCTCGCGAGTAAAGTGCTCATGGGCTTTTTCTTCAATCTCGACCCTAAGATCACCCGATTGGCCGCCGCGCATTCCTGCGTTCCCGGCTCCCCGAAGCGTCAAATAATGACCCTCGAGAACCCCTGCAGGGACCGTGATGTTGATGGTTTCTTCTCCCTTGCTACGCCCTTCACCTGAACACGTAGTACACGGCGTTTTGACAATGCGACCTTCTCCCGTACACGATGGACAAGGCTGCACATTGACGAATTGCCCAAAAACCGAGCGCGTCACTTGACGAACTTCGCCTTGTCCCTGGCAGGTT
>JAURGV010000325.1 GCA_030833605.1 Rhodothermales bacterium | reverse complement strand
GCCTCCTCGACGTTTTCGGAGCTCAAGTACACCATCCACATACCGGTGAATGGGCGTGCCCGCTATTCCCCCAACACCTAATGCATCCTTGCTTCTAAATGCTCTCAAGTTTTTATCCCAAACAAGTTCCACATCGTCAAAATACACGCTTTGCCTAAGTTCTTTAGGCAGTCGATCCGACGTAGAGGAAACGTAGTAGCGATCCCTTTCCTTGGGTGTAAAAAGCCGATTCAGACCTTCTAATAAATATTCATTTGCCCAATCCGTAGAGCCACCCCCCATTCCCGGGCCAAGGTCTTGTGCCAAGCCCTTCCACACATCTTCTTGGAAAGGAAAATCTAGCATCACAGCCGCAGTTGCACTCAGTTTGTTTCGATATAAATCATGTTCTATGTGACCATAGGCTTGCATGGAAACGCGTCCCATTTTAGCTCCTAGTGACAATTGACCTTTTCCAGTTACCGTGCAATTCTTCGTATCAAGAACCAGGTAATTGTCGGGAGCATCCGGATTCATCAGACGCTCACGCGTGGTAACCACATACTCGCCTGTCTCGTGATCGTAAAAGAGGATGCCATTCGCGCGAATCAACTCTACAGCAATGGACAAGTTATTTCGGCGCACAAATGCCGTATATGGACTAGCCGAGTCTTGCATGAGGTAGATACCGTTATATACGACTTGAGAGGGACGAGTCGTATCAGGATCCGGTAGCTCGATTACAATATCTAAGGGGTCAATTTCCGTTCTGGCTAAAATCCAATCAGTCTCTAATGCGGGACAATCTGTGACGATATGTATTCGGCCTCTCACATTTAATAGAGGTTCATCGCTTTCCATATAGACGATGCCGTAGTACTGGAAATACGGACTGAGTTGGAAACCGTCTTCGGGCTTTAATTCCCCCTGTGCAACCACATGAAGCGCCGAATCAACATGCAGATTAGCCATTGGAATGGGCCAAATAACACCGTCTTCATCCTTATATTGGTAATCGCCCACACCAAACATCATATTCCGTCCACGAATTCGCAATTCCGCTTTTTCCATTCGGTGGAACTCTCCAAAACGAGAAGCAATAAGAGCAGCATTTTTCAATGGGCGCATTTGCGCTTCTTCCTCCACGGTTACACGGCCGCTATCCGGTATCACGCGCGAATCAGCAATATCAATATTGGGAACGCCATACATTTCAAGCAAGGAGGGCTCTAAATAGAATTCGGCACGACGCGCCAAGTATGCCAAGCCTTCTTGGGACTCCCGTGTGCTACTCATCATCGCCATCGCTTGTTGACCCTTTTGGATGGAAACTAGCTTCTTAGTGATGTCCCAATCGGCTATATTCATCTCCGCTTGGTATTCGTTTTGAGGGAAATCCAAGACCTCTTCGCCTTGAAGCAATTCAAAATGACCCTTGTTCTGCACAAAATCAACCAACGCGGTTGTTCGATTCATTTGAAAAGCCCAATTTTTTTCAGGGGACGATCGTACCCTGAACTGGGCATTGGCTGATTCGATCCATTTGGCGTGCATCGAGGTTGATCGGCTTCGCACTTCCGAAAGATCAAAGGCTAATGTTCCATTGGACGTCAAGCTTCCTGGTCGATACGTCAAGATTCCTGATGCCTTTACGGGGCGCTCCGGATATGTGATAATGGGAACTGACAAAGTTTGCGTCCACCACGTTTTTGATTTGGGTATCCAATGCATCCCTACATCTCCCCCACTTGCTGCCGGATGCCCCCCTCCTCTAGGAGGTCCGGCTAAAGCTGTTAAATCATAATTACCCTTCCCGGAAACAGAATCAGGAAAAAGAACAAAACGGTTGGACTGCCCATGCGACTTTTCAAAATACACATCTCCATTGAGGCGCAATCCTGCCAAGGACAATTGAAGGGTGCCTGCGGTTTTTCCAGATCCTTGATAGGCCATCCACCCTTCTTCACCTGTCTCCTGCGTGAAACCTAGAGAATAGTCACGCTGAACGCGTATGGCCTGGTTCCGTTCGGGATAAATACCTGCAGACACAAATTGACCGTCAAACACCAAACCTTCCGTGGTCGTGTTATCTAAAGAGTCAATGGTGAATGGCGCAATATTCACATAGAAATCATCTCGTTTATAGACCCCCCCATACGCTTTATCATAATACACTTTAGCCGGTGCGGAAGACGTAAAAATGGGGTATTGTGGATAAATAAGTTGGCTTGATTTATTCGTCGGAAAATCAATGAACAACTCGCCAGAAATATCTTGTATGGTGTTTCGAACACGCACCAATGGATAGCTGCCGTCGCTGGTCGGTTCAA
>JAURGV010000324.1 GCA_030833605.1 Rhodothermales bacterium | reverse complement strand
ACGTGTTGCGCCAGTGCTACGGCCGCAATGGACGTGCTTAAAACCGAATCTTTCGATCTGGTTATTACCGATTTCATGATGCCAGAAGTGGATGGGTTTACGTTGCTAAGCCATATCCGAGAAAACTATCCCACTACCCGTGTGATCATGGTTACGGCGCATGCGAATGTTCAACACGCCGTTCGCATGATGCAGCATGGAGCGATCGACTACATTCCTAAGCCATTTACGGCGGCCGACTTGGTTGAGCGCGTAAAGGCCTCTTTAAACAAACCGATTGAGACGCCCACTTCGGCCTAACCAACGGACCCAAAAAAAGAGAGCACAAGTTCAAAATCAGCGCCTGCTTCTGGTAAGCCTGGGGTGCACTATATCGGCGAATCGCCCAGCATCACGCGGTTAAAATCAGTACTTCCTCGTGTTAGCCAAAATCAGGCTCCTGTTTTTATCCAAGGGGAATCAGGCACTGGTAAGGAGATACTAGCCAAATTGATTCACCATTCAAGTGACCGATCAAAAGGCCCTTATCTAACCATCAACTGCGCTAATCTGCCGCGAGAGCTGGTTGAAAGTCACCTTTTTGGCCATAAGAGAGGTTCTTTTACCGGGGCGGTAGAAGACATGACCGGTGCTTTTGAGCAAGACGATGGTGGGACCCTTTTATTGGATGAGATCACGGAAGTAGAGCTTTCCGTGCAAGCCAAGCTGCTACGCGTGCTACAGGAAAAGGAATTCCAAAAAGTTGGCTCCACCGAAGTCAAGAAGGTGGATGTTCGGGTTATCGCTACGAGCAATCGAATTTTAGGTGACGCAATCGCCGATGGCCTTTTCAGAGAGGACTTATACCACCGACTGGCGGTATTCCCGCTAACCGTTCCACCGCTCAGAGACCGAACCGGTGACGTCGCGCTTCTTGCACGGCATTTCGTTTCCAAGTATTGTCAATTGTACCACCTTCCTGAAAAAACGCTTTCGAAGGAGTTAGTCCATCATTTTGAAGGCTACGATTGGCCCGGAAACGTACGAGAGCTGGACAACATGGTACAGCGGGGTGTTTTACTGTCCGCTGAACGGAATGAAATTCTCAAGTCTGATGTGTACGACGATTTTTTCACCGATGCAGATGCCTCAAAAATGCATGCGCATTCGGGACCGTCAACCAAACTCGCTACAATTGACGAAATGGAGCGTCATATGATTTTGGAAGCGCTGGCAGAAGCAGGTAATAATCAACAAGATGCCGCCGACAAGCTGGGAATTAGCGCTAGAACCATTCGCAATAAACTGCACAAGTACCGCGAAGAAGGATTTATTGATTGAGGCAGATTTTTCCGTTCCTCCCCCCCCCTTAAGGATCGGAAAGTTTTTCCCAATCGGTTGGTAATGGTCAAAACTTAAATCCTTTAGAAAGTTTTTTTCGTTTCTCCCTCAATCCGATTCAAATCGGCATTTTTTGCTCCATTAGGACTCTTATCGGCTAAGATTGCCTCGGAATTAAGCCCTTCTGATAAAATTCTGATACCCCTTTTACGGGTGATGGCATAGGCTTTGCTACGATGATTATTGTTATCTGAAATCATCGAACCGAAATCGAACATGCGAGCCCTTTTCACCCAATTCAGCTTCCTGCTTGGCGTCTTAACCGCGCTAAATATGAACGCTTCCCAATCCAGCACTTTAGTGACTATAGGAATGGGATTGGTTGTTGGAGGTACCGTATATCTCGTTCTTCTTTTAGGCGATTTTTCTATCCATCGACTACTTGAGTCTTCCAAATCCGGGTTGGTTTCTGCCACCTTCAAAGAAACTCCAGTCGAACTAGAATTATTTGCCGACGATGACGCTGAAAACGCTTCAAGATTATCTGGTAAACCAACTCAGTCCACTAGCGACACGTTGGCCGCCTAACGATAGTCTCCCTCAAAAAGCCGAACCCCTCAAAGTCATGTCACAAGATTTACAAAGCATAGCCGTTGAGTTTGTATCAAACCCAACTCAGAGAAATAAAGAGGCTGTAGTTATTGCAGCTATCCCCCTCGTACGTTCTATTGTCAATCGATTGAATATTCCAGACCACCCGCTCGCAACCCGAGAAGACCTCGAAAGCGTTGGCTCTCTTGGATTGTTGCAAGCACTAGATGGCTTTGACCCTGAACGCGGAACGCCCTTCGTTTCTTATGCTTATGGCCGTGTTCGTGGCGCTTTGGTTGACTATTTGCGCTCCATTGATGCTCTCCCTCGCGAGCGTCGTCGGATGCTGGCAGAAGCGCACCGCGCAATGGACACCTTACGGCAAAAACTCGGCGAAGAAC
>JAURGV010000323.1 GCA_030833605.1 Rhodothermales bacterium | reverse complement strand
GCACATTTACCCCACGGGAAGCCGCCTCGGAGGGAGAAGCAGGGTTCAGTACCCAAGGCAAATGTGCGCCATCGATCCCTTCAACGGCCAAGTTAAGGTCATGGACCAGCTTCAATTCTGGATTATTGAGGCTTTTATCACCTGATTCAGCGGCGGGGTCAATCCATGCCAACGTGGACCGGAAAGATTTTTTTTCATCCAAAACCACGGTCCACTCACGGGATTCTCCAGGTAAAAGTACGCCTTCAATGACATGGCTTTCAAAAGGTGGTTTTGGCGCAAGAGAACGCGACGAAATGCCGGCTTGGTGCAGATGCAACGCTGCTCTTTCGGCGTTTACCTGGCCCCAGCCGAATTGATAGTCGGGTCCATCGCTGGGCCCCGCTTCGTCGGCGGTGTGGATCAAGAGCCCTTTTATGGTGGATGAAAGGGGAGGTGAGGCCGGAAATTCCTTCTTGTAAAGCTCCTGAATCAGGGTGGCGGCTCCCGTCACGACGGGAGCCGCCATGGATGTGCCGGAAGATGGGCCATAATCTTCGTCGGAAGCGGCTTTTGCTGACATCAGCATGACCCCCGGCGCCACTAAGTCGGGCTTGATTCGACCATCGTCGGTCGGTCCCCAGCTCGAAAACGAGGTCATCACTACATCTTGAGGCGACTCAACGCCCCATGGCGCGCTTTCGGTTGCTCCAACGGTGAGCACGTTTTTGGCCACGCCGGCATCCCCAATGGTGTCGTACCCATCCAGGCCTGCGTCCGGACTGCGAACAGTCGTCTGAATTTCCCAGCCATTTTCATAGACGTAGTGGGGCTGTCCGTTCTTCGGCCCCGATTGTTCGCGTTCGTTGCCCGCACTTTTTACGATTAAGTATCCCGGGGCTGCTTGGCTAATTTCGTCCCAGCGTTGAGCGAGAAAATCATAAAAACCGAAGCGATAATCCGTGGAACGCGAGACGGATATATCGCCCATCCACGTCCAAATACCGTCCCCATGGAAATTGGGAGTCCATCCCAGCGGAATCCCGTAAGAATGATTGGACAAGGTTAGTCCTTCTGAAGCCGCAATCGCCATTTCAGCGACGTCATCCACCCAATTGTAGGAATCAACAAAGGCTTTTGGGGCTATTCCCGTTGCAACGTCCCATTTCCCCGCTGCGGCCACCGTGGCGGCGACGTGGGTAGCATGAGAAACACCTTCTGTGGTTGTATCCTTTTGGGCGGCTCTGCCCGCTAGTTCTCTGTGGGTTATTCGAACATTGCCCGCATCCCAAACGGCCGTAATTTGCCCGGCTCCCTCGACCGATAAACCGGAACGCCCTCCTTCCCAAAGCGAAGTGGCTCGAATGGTTGCTGCCGCGCGGCGATTGTGGGTGGTGTAGGCCAGTGGTCTGTTTTGTACCAACCCCAATAACTGGGTTTCCGTGCCCGTAGAATCGATGCTTCGCGCTCTCTTACCAGCCGGAGTCCAAACGCGATCGCTGAGTACGATGTTTTGTTTAAAACGCCTCGCAATCTCCTGCAATCGTTCGGTATCGGGTTTCGTTTGCGGACGTGATTGCGCCGAAGCCTGGTTGCACATGCCCCATACTGTTATTAAAACAGCGGCAATGTAGATATATGGTGAGCGTGTGCGGACCAAGTTTAGGATGGGATCACGAAAGTTAGGCAGTGAAGCGGTTGCTCGGTGGGATAAACAGGAAAACAGAATACGTTTAAATCATCGAATAGGAATATAGGGCGATTTTGATTGCACCGTTGGACCGTACGGGTAAACCGTTGGCGCGCTTATGATGACAAACCATCAGACGGATTGGGATTGTAATCTCAGGAAATCCGATCTTCGGTCGAAAGAATACGGTGGCCTAGACAAATACGGTGGCCTAGACAAATACGGTGGCCTAGATAAATACGGTGGCCTAGATAAATACGGTGGCCTGAATAAATACAGTGGGTGGGATAGAGGTGTGTGCGCGACTAAAGTCTCTTCTGGAGGAGGAGTCATTTGAAAAACAACTTGGTACCAAATAAGACGTTTTTATTTGTGTTGGTTCTCCTTTCTACCATTGGAGGCCTCGCTTGTAGTGACACGACCATTGATCCGTTCGAAAACGAGGACAAATACTTCACCATTTGGGGCTATTTGGATGAGCTATCTTCAACTCACGAACTTCGGGTCATTCCTGTAACTCGATTTCCGGAAAATATTGGTGATCCTACCGCTCCCGAGAATCGCATCGATGCCGAAGTCTATTCCGTCGATCTCACTTCTGGGGAACGGACACGCTGGAATTACGAAATAGCTGAACTGAGAGACGGCAC
>JAURGV010000322.1 GCA_030833605.1 Rhodothermales bacterium | reverse complement strand
CGAATACACACTCAGTACGTGGAAAGGCATATAAACCGGAATACCGTCCAAATAGGCCATGTTCTGGTCGACCGCGCCCCCACGAACAAACAATTGCCCACCCCGATCGCCTTGCACCACAACGCCCGGCACCGTTTGGATATACGCAGCGAGGTCTCCGGATACCCCTGGAACAGGCACACGCCTGATTTCTGCAGGAACCACAGACTCAAGGCCTGCAACGACTTGCGTCACCCCGCCCACCATTTCCGCTTCGACCACCACTTCACCAATTTCGGCCGTATTGGGTGAAAGTGAAAAGGATCGCTCAATCAATTGCGCTGTCCCGATTTGGATTTCTTCTTCGATAGGCGAAAAGCCTATAAATGAGACCCGAAGCACATATCGGCCAGGCGATATACGATTTAGAGTAAAGAATCCATCTCCATCAGAGACCGTTCCCATCACCATCGCTCCAGATTGGGAAAGCACAACAGTTGCTCCCTGCAAGGGCTGCTCGGACGAACGGTCTGTCAAAAATCCACGGACTAGGGCCTGTTGGGCGGCTGCTGAGCTACAGAAAAATGCAAAAAATAATACGAAAACAAACGTTTTCAGACGGTAAAATTGCTTCATGTGAGGCGGTTCTTGGCGGGCAGGAAGAGCCTCAAAGGCTCGGTACGCTCAAATAATACCAACCAGACACAAAGCGTCTTACACGAGGTCGATCAGTGGTTTGAATTCCTCAACCAAATGACGTAACGATGTTATGAACGGCGAGGAGCACCGTGACGGCTTGCCAATACGCGCCCCACATCATCCAGCGACAAATCGCGGGCTTTTAGCAGCACCAGTAGGTGATAAATCAGGTCAGAAGCCTCCTCAACCAGTTTGTCATCCGTACCGAATACCCCTTCCAGCGCTGTTTCTACGCCTTCCTCACCCACCTTTTGGGAGATCTTCTTGACGCCTTCCTTTATTAACCGAACGGTGTACGACGCTTCGTCCGCCTCTTCGATTCTTGAAGCAATGATCTGCTCCAATTGGTCCAGGAAAAGCGAGGAGGCCGTATTTCCGGTGCCCCAACAGGTGTCCGAACCCGTGTGACACGTCGGGCCAGCAGGCTTGGCCTGAATAAGCAGCGTGTCGCCATCACAATCAACCCGTATCTCTTTGGCGTGCAACACGTTACCGGACGACTCACCTTTCTTCCAGATCCTATTCTTAGACCGACTGAAAAAGGTTACCAATCCGGTTTTACGCGTCAATTCAAGAGATTCCACGTTCATATACCCCATCATCAGCACATTTCGGGTATCCGCATCCTGGACAATGGCGGGGATAAGTCCGTCTGGGGCAAACCTAATAGCCGTCCCAGATTCAATCAAGTCAATTAGCTTGTTCATAGTCGTACCGATATCTGGGCTGCTAAAAGCGATTTTTTAAGGTCTGGAATGGCTACTTCATGAAAATGGAAAATACTGGCGGCTAACGCTGCGTCAGCCGAATTGGAGGCAAAAAGATCGTGGAAATGCTCCACGTTTCCGGCTCCACCAGAGGCAATCACGGGAATAGATGCGTACTGCGATATTTTTCGAGTGATTTCGAGGGCAAATCCAGCCTTCGTCCCGTCGTGATCCATGGACGTGAGTAAAATCTCACCCGCCCCTCTTTTTTCAACCTCTAATGCCCACGCTTCGGCTTCGAGATCCGTAGGCTTGGTTCCCCCGTGGGAATGCACCATCCATCTTCCAGACGACTGGCGGATGTCCATAGCGACTACTACACATTGGCTTCCAAATTGAGCAGCAATCTCACCAATAAGTCCAGGATTTGAAATAGCCGCTGAATTTAGGGCAACTTTGTCGGCGCCTGCACCTAACAAATCGCGCGCATCTTCCACACTTCTTACGCCGCCACCCACGATAAAGGGAATATTGATCACCTCGGCGATCCTACGAACCAAATGAATCAGCGTACCGCGCGTCTCGAGCGTGGCAGAAATATCTAGGAAAACCAGCTCATCGGCACCTTGTTCGACGTAGGCCCGAGCTAATTCGACCGGATCACCAGCATCCACGAGATCAACGAAATTGACCCCTTTTACGGTGCGACCGTTCATGATGTCCAAGCATGGTATGATGCGTCGTGTAAACATGTCCACAAAATAAGCCTATTTGGCCGCCTCTACGCGCCCTTCTTGTGAATCTTAATTAGAAAGTGGAGCAATACACAATCGGAGTACTACGCGATACGGTCGCCTTTATTGATCTGATCCTTTTTTGGTCGTAGAATGATAATCCATTCATTCCGATCCGTTATGTCTATTCGGTTTCCCACCCCTCTAGTGTTGTC
>JAURGV010000321.1 GCA_030833605.1 Rhodothermales bacterium | reverse complement strand
AAAAACGAGCGACAAATCTATCCGCTCATACCTGCGAATTGGTCGATGGGGTTTGCTAAACCGTCTCAAGCTCAAAAGATTGAATTGGAAGGGGTAGAAAGTCAAAAACCGATCTATGTTACACCCTACCTAACGGCCGGTCGCTCATCGTACAACAGGCTGAATGATGCGGAAACAGCCTATCAAGCGGGCTCCGAACTTACTAAACAAGCTGGATTGGATCTTAAATATGCGATCACCAACAATCTAACGTTGGACGCAACATTCAACACCGATTTTGCCCAAGTCGAAGCTGATGACCAACAAGTAAATTTGACTCGTTTCTCTTTATTCTTCCCCGAAAAAAGGCAATTTTTTCAAGAAAGAAGCAGCCTTTTTGATTTTTCGACGGGACGTAGAGATCGCCTTTTTCATAGTCGGAACATTGGTATCAAC
This sequence comes from Rhodothermales bacterium, assembly GCA_030833605.1. GTDB lineage: Bacteria > Bacteroidota > Rhodothermia > Rhodothermales > UBA10348 > UBA10348. Next base: position 1,900 of record JAURGV010000321.1, on the reverse strand, counting down.
GAAGGCGAGACCGTCAGAATATTGGCGGGGGGGCGCATGGTTGGTCGAGTAGGAGCGTGGGACGGTGGTGTGATTGATATGCAAACCGAGTCTTTAGGCGATTTAGCTGCAGAAAACTTTGGGGTTGTTCGCCTGCGGCGTCAGGTTGTTAACAACCAATCCTATGCGGGAGGAATGTTTACTTCACGAGTTGGTGGAGATGGCGCCTATAATTTTGCCTATGGCCTTGATGGCTCGTTTAAGGTCGCTGCTGACGACTATTTTGAAACGAAATGGGCCCAGACATTCGACGACGATCTGCTGGATGAAAGGGGCTTCAACGTATTGCAAACGGGATTTTTCTCGGTTGATTATAATCGGCGAAACGACATTGGCCTTTCATTCCGGAGCGGTTTTGCGTTTGCAGGAGCGGACTACTCACCAGGCTCAGGATTCATTTCCCGTAATGACTACACGAGTGGGTCCTTTGATTTTCAATACGGATGGTTGTCGCCCGAAGCGGCGAAATTGAAAAAACACGATGGATCGGTCTATGGTAATGTGTACGTTCGCAATAAAGATAACAGTGTAGAATCCGTCCGGGCAGGCGGAAGCTGGGATTGGTCATTCAAGTCCGGAGCAAGTGCGAGATCCAGTGTCAACGTTATGGTGGAGGATCTTACCGAAGGATTGAATTTTCCCCTAGAACTAACCGTGCCAAAGGGGAAATACACGTTCGTTGAGTGGCAAGCAAACTATAGTGTCGGCAATGGAAGTTTATTTCGCGGTCGCGTTTCGACTTCAGCCGGTTCCTTTTATGATGGATGGCGCCTACAGTTGAAGTACGATCCCACTTGGAATATGAACAAATATGTGGAATTAGGAGGAAGTATTGAAGTCACTCACTTGGAATTTCCCGATCGAAATCAGGCCGCAAATATCCAGCTGATTGGTCTAAAGGCACAAATTGGTTTCAATACCAAAATATCTCTCAACTCGCTTGTTCAGTATAACACAGCCGCCAATATTATCGCTTCGAATGTCCGATTCCGTTACAATTTTGCTGAAGGAAACGATTTGTGGTTGGTATACACGGAAAACTTGAATACGGACAGACAGCGCGAACCATTGGCGCTTCCCGTTTCTAGCATCCGAACGATTCTATTGAAATACACCTACACCTTTGGATCGTAGGACGCCAGTCAGCCCTCATTTCTTGGCTTTTGTAAAGGGTGGCATGCTGATCGGGAAAATGACCCCATCTGGTGATAGGTCTTGTAGGGTAGCCCCGGTGAAGTCACACCCGGAAAAATCCGTTCCGGTTAATATGGTTTCTCTGAACCGTGCTTTTTTGAAATTTGCCTTTCGGGCTGATACGTTATAAAGAATGGCTTCTGAAAGTCGGGCTCCTTCAAACGAGGCTTCGTCTATGGAGGCAAATGTTAGGATAGCGAAGCTTAGGTCAGCTTGGGCAAAATTGGCATTCTGGGCTGAAACAGATGTTAAATCAGCTCCCGTCAAATTGGCATTTTGTAAATCCGCGCCGTCTAGTTGTGCCTTTTCTAATTCCGTTACGGTCAGAAACGCTCCTTGGAGGTTGGTTTTTGAAAAATTTATTCCGTGTAGAAGTCGGCCGGTTAAATCAAGTCCCGACAAGTCCGGAATAATTTCAGGATGGGCTTCTCGCCATCTATTCCATGCGGTCACGCCTTCATTTAGCGTGCGTTCGTGCTCTTGTTGGGACATAGAATTCCAGCCGTTTTTTAAAAGTCACTATTAAAGTAATAAACGGACTGCAAAAGGGAGAAACTTCGGCACGAGTAAAAACAAAAACCCTGATACCAGTGTCGGTATCAGGGTTTTTACGTGTGGAGCTAAGCGGGTTCGAACCGCTGACCTCTTGAATGCCATCCAAGCGCTC
>JAURGV010000320.1 GCA_030833605.1 Rhodothermales bacterium | reverse complement strand
GAAAAGCATCGGAGGAATCCATTCTAACGTCCTCGATCAGAGCAAGCGAGGCGCCGATTATGTTAGATTTGGATCATGTCTACATGGAACGGATGAAACTGTGTAAAGCCAACGACTGGGTGATTGATTTCGAGAAAGCACTCAACACCACGTCTGGAACGCAAGCTGCTTAGTTTTTAACAATCGCTAACCTAGAAGAAACCGTACGGGCGGACCAGGGAAGTCCAACCAGTTCTGCCTCAGGGATAACAACGGCCGGTCCATTATGAATCCGCCCCGATGCAATACCCAAATTGCGGTAGTACTGAAACACTTCGGATGCCCGTTTTTCTGCCAGCTCTTTAGGATTACGTTCGGAGCTCAGTGCGTATCCAATCACTTCAATGGCGCCTCCGTACAAGACACCGTCTTTCATGACGTCGTAGTGCAGGCCCAACGAATTAAAATTGACACTTCCGCCCGTGTAGGTACCCACAAATATCCCTCCCAGGGCATTGTATAGGGGGCCGATGGATTCGCTTCCGTTCACCACCCACATTCCCGCAAATACCCCAATGGCTGTTGCCAGGCTTCCAAACAGGAATAAAAAGACCATGGCTTTTCCTGCCTTCATAACGTCCTTTAGATTGACGGGAAGAAGGAGCCAAAAAATAGCCAGTGGAGCGATGGTTGAAAAAACGAAATCGTACGCTTCGACTGAGCCTGAATCAGACGATCCGGTGGGAAGCAAGCCAACATTGGCAAATACTGCGGTAATGATAATTACCAGAATCGCTGTTCCCAGATGCTTGAGAGCCGTTTTGCGAACCAACAACTCAGTGATGACAACGATAGCGCTCAACATGCCCATGATATAACTGGTTGTCATAAATTCGTCTCAATCTTGGGTATTAGGGACCATTCTTGCCGTTTTTAGTTAAAGCCGGCTCATTCGGGTATCCTATAATCGGAAATACCTGTTCGTAAGCCAAACAAACCCTAGCATTTGCGTGCTGTCTCAAGCAGAAAAATCCAGATACAGCCGGCAGGTGATGCTCCCTCAGTTTGGAATAGAGGGCCAAGAAAAGCTGAAGACGGCCTCCGTATTGCTCGTTGGAGCCGGTGGTTTAGGGTCCCCCGTGATGCTATACCTCGCAGCAGCTGGTGTCGGGACTATTGGAATTGTTGATTTTGATGTGGTCGATCCCACCAACCTCCATCGCCAGATCGTATACAAGACGAGTGATGTTGGTCGTCTCAAAACGGAGGCGGCTAAGGAGTTGCTGCTCGAAATGAATCCCTTTATTTCGGTTCATGAGCACCCCTTCAAGCTAACTGCAGACAATGCATTGGCTCTTTTTGAGCAATACGACGTGATTTTAGATGGGTCGGACAATTTCGCTACGCGATATCTTGTAAACGATGCGTGCGTCCTCACCGGAAAGCCGAACGTGTTTGCTTCCATTTTTAGATTTGATGGGCAAGTCGCGATTTTCGGGGCAGAAAACGGACCATGTTATCGTTGCGTTTTTCCAGAGCCTCCCCCTCCAGGCTCCGTTCCTTCGTGCGCAGAAGGCGGTGTGCTCGGAGTCCTTCCCGGCATAGTGGGGACCATTCAGGCCGCCGAAACGCTAAAGCTAATAACGGGCATAGGGTCTACGCTTGTAGGTAAAATGCTTCTTATTGACGTTTTAGACCTTTCCACTAAAAAGCTGTCTATTCAAAAAGATCCGGAATGTAGCATCTGTGGAGAGCGTCCAACCCTCAGTGCGTTAATTGATTATGATCTGTTTTGCGGTGTCGAACAACCGACAGATCAGTCTACCACCGCCGAACCAACCCACACCCTTACCAACGAATCCATGTTTTTTGGAAGCCCAGTTCCTTCGATAACCGTTTTTGATTTGGTTGAAAAACGGAAGTCCTCCGAGGAATTTTTGTTACTCGATGTGCGGCAGGCCGAAGAGCTTTCCATAGCTGATATCGGTGGTACGCTCATGCCCATGGATCAGTTGGCACACAACATGGATGCATTGTCCGCTCACAAGGACCATGACATTATTGTGATGTGTCGCACCGGATCCCGTTCTGTCTATGTGGTGGAGTGGCTCCAAAAACAAGGCTTCGAAAGAGTCTATAACCTCGAAGGGGGTATTGCTGCTTGGTCTCGTCACATTGATTCTACTATACCGCTTTATTAAATGAAGTTGTTTTTGCGTCAAACAGGTGGATTTTACTGCCTTTTTCTTTGTTGTATGCTATCGGTCTGGAGCGCGGAAAGCGTTGCAGCACAAGACGCTATGAAAATTCATCGGCTAACAGGTCCGATTGAATTGGATGGGCAGGTTACCGAGTCTGCGTGGAGTGAAGTTG
>JAURGV010000031.1 GCA_030833605.1 Rhodothermales bacterium | reverse complement strand
GCCAAACGTAAACCGAGGCCCTAAATTGATATCAATCGTAACGTCAAATGAATCATGAGAAACCGGGTAAACGATGGCGTGAATCGAGTCTCTTCCAACCAATGCAAATCCTTGGTCTTTGAGATAGGTCAGCAGGCGTCTGCGTTCCTCCAGCAAGATCGGAGCGGAATAACGCAATGATTTTGGAAGCCATGAAAGCGAAAGAGTTGGCTCTGTAGCAAGATCGGGAGATGCTGATCGTGCAGCGCCTTGGGTGTTTAGCAAGGACCCTGAAACGACGGAGTTTTGTTCGGAATCCGTGAGGACGTCTAGTCCGTTGTAAGCCACTCTACGAATAAACGTAGGCGATCCGGCCTGAACATGAAAAACGACCTGAACTTTTTCACTGTTTCCCGAGCGCTGAATCTCCGACGAAACCTGTGCCGATCGAAATCCTTCGCGCTCATAAAACAACCGAAGTTGTTCTACATCGGATGAGAGAATGGCGGAATCGAGCAATGATGGGGGTTCACCAGTGGCCATAAAAATGCGGCCAACCGCTCCACCCCCAAGCGTATTGCTTCCAAAAGAATAGAGCCATTTCCACCAATACATACCCGGAATACCCGCCAATCGACGGTTATTTCGGGTGCGAACGTATAGTTTTAATTGGTCTTGTGGGAAAAACAGATCTCCCAGAAAGGAAACGTCGGCTACAAGAAGGCTATCCGATTCGGAAACATCTTGTGCAGAAGCCGAATGCGGTGCGGAAAATGTGATAAAGCCGATTAGGAAATAGGCGAACAGCCCTACTGCCTGACGAGACACTAGTCTTCTTCGAAATAGAAATCGTCGTCCTGAGTGGGGAAATCCGGCCATACTTCTTCAATACTTTCGTATGGCTCACCATCATCTTCCATGGCCTTTAAGTTGGCAACAACTTCAGATGGTGCACCGGTACGATCGGCGAAATCAATAAGCTCTAACCTGGTTGCAGGCCAAGGAGCATCTTCAAGATAAGTAGCTAGTTCTAGAGTCCAGTACATTGATTAAGGTAAACAGTTCAAAATGACCGCTTGGAGGACGATAGGTTGTCTGCTCGAAAATAGCAAGCGAGAAATTGACGATTAGTAAACACTTGTACTTCCAGAGTGGAAATCAGGTGTCACTGCTTGTGTGAGGTTTAGTCGAAAAGAAGTGTTGTGCTTTCTGCTTCTTTCAACAATTTCTCGTAGGCAGCAGGCGTCATGGAAGGGGCTAGGAAGTACAATGGATTCATTGAATTGCCTTGCAGGTCTCTCACTTCATAATGAAGATGAGGTGCTTCCGAAAGACCCGTATTGCCACTGTAGCCAATCAAATCGCCTCTTTTTACGGCCTTTCCTTTTCTGAGACCCGGCGCGTGACGAGATAAATGACCATAAACAGTCACGTATCCTGCTGTTGCGTGTTCAATTTTAACGTATCGTCCAAGGCCTGCACCGGTCGTGGCATCTTCAATCACACCATCTCCCGTTGCATAAACTGGAGTGCCGACGGATGCGTGAAAATCTAAGCCGGGATGCTGACGACGAATTTTTAGCACAGGATGAAAACGGGATCCATAACCGGATGTTATGTGACCGTTTACTGGCAGGATAGCTGGCATTTCAGCCAATTGGACTTCGTGCGCTTCGGCAAGGGAGGTCAATTCCCTATAACTTTCGTTTTGAAGTAGAATCTGACGCTCAAGCTGATCAATTTTAGATGCGGTCCGAGATAGAATGGTCGACGTCGAGGTGCTGAACCGATTAAACTCAGGGTAGGGATTGCTACCCCCAACACCGGCTTGTAAAACATCTTCCGGAGTTTCTTCAGCGTTCAACAGCGTGCGATAAAACTCTTGATCCATGTCTTGGAGTTTTTCCAACTCGTCGGAAACGGTATCGATGCGCTTGTTGACCGATCTTAATTGGCGCTGAAGGGCTTGGTTTTCATCCAAAAGAGCCAACTCTTCAGGTGTCTTTACCACTGTATCGAGTCCCCAGGTTACCACACTGGCCAGGACCACAGCGAACGCACCAGCAATAGCGAGCTGGACGTAAAATCTTTTGCGAGATTTTTTGACTTCAACAAACGAACAAGTCGCCTCGTCGAAGTAATACGTTTTATTTTCAGACATGCCGTGACTATGGGGGGAACAGTGGGAACTCAAGCTGTGCGAAAATATGCCTGGTGGTTTTGGCGATCAAGTCTTGAACGGATCAGAAGGGTTGTTTATCTGTGAATTCGACGGCGCTCCACAAGACGAAAATGCGGTCAGGATTCCGCATCCACGATGGCATCGGCTTCAATTTCAACCAGCATGTCTGGATGAACCAAGCCGGAAACCTCCACCATGGCCGAAGCGGGCCTGATTTCGCCGAAAACCTCTCCATGAGCCCGACCAACAGCTTCCCATTGAGCGATGTCCGTCACATAAATTCGGGTACGAATTACTGCCCTAAGCGAAGCACCGGCTTTGACCAAAGCTGCTTCAATGTTGCTCAGTATCTGTTTGGTTTGCAGGTAAGCGTCTCCAGCGTGCAACAAGTTGCCATCCGCATCCGTGGCCGTCGTTCCGGAAACCACAATGGTAGATCCTACTCGGACTGCCCGGGAATACCCAACAATCGGTTCCCAAGGGCTGTTGGTGCTGTAATTGGTCCGTTTCATGCTGGTGAGACGCGTTTTATTACGATCATGGAAATATCGTCGCTAGGCCGAGCCCGGCGTACAAACTGGTCGACGGACCATAAAACCCTTGCTCCGAGGGCTTCGGCGTCCATGCCATGCGTGTGTTGCAGTAGCTTTTCGAGCCGTTCGTCCGAATAAAACTCGCCGTCTTCGTTGCGAGCCTCCGTGATTCCATCCGAATACATAACGAGGATATCGTCTTGGTTCATTTCTACTGTTTCCATCGAAAAGGCAGCTTTTCTAGCAATTCCAATGGCTGGGCCTCCTTTTCCAACTGGGTTATTGGCGGTAGCGCGCACAAGGATAGGCGGATGATGGCCCGCGTTCACAAAGTGAATCTGATTATTGATGGCGGAAATTTCTAGATGAATCAGCGAGGCAAATTTTTCTCGAAGCCCATCTCGTAGGATGATGGCGTTCAGGCGATCGATACGGGTCGGCAAGTCGGCGTAATCCAGTGCAATGGCTCGAACTGTGGCTTGTATTTTAGCCGCCATTAATGCAGCCGGTAGTCCCTTTCCCGCAATGTCTCCAAGGGTCAGGGCAATGGTATTTTCGCTCAGCTTCATGTGGTCGATAAGGTCTCCGCCGACCTCATTCGCCGGAACCGAGTACAGCCACAACTCCCAGCCTGGAATGTCTGGAATGGAATGCGGCATAATGGCCATTTGAACCGCTCTGCCCGCCTCCAATTGGTCGTGAGCCATTAGTTTGTCTTTGAGTTCGAGACCCAAAACGAATAGCAGGGTCACAAATCCGATGAGAACATGGTCGGTCTCATTAGACATTCCATAAAACGCAATCGCGGTGCCAATGAGCACTAACACGCGCCGTCCTGGCGTCAGCTTCATGAACAAGTTTTTTACCAGAAACCACATGGAATACAGGCTGCGCTTTATCCCGCCCATGGCTTCTAGTTGTTGCCGGTCCTCATTGTTTAAATAAAAATGATAGGACTCCTTTAAATCCCGCCTTATTTCGGTCGGCAATTCGCCATCGGCAAAATTGTCGAAAACCGATCGCGTAAAGCGAGAGGCACTTTCGTAGGATTCTTTAAACTTTGCTTTGTTATCGCTCATTTCGGTAGATAAACCACCAGTTGTTTTTTCTTCAACATACTACATGCCCGTCAATACAAGGCATGGGTTCATACGACAAAGGAAGTTTTTAGGTGCGCACCCCGTGGTGAAAGGTGAATTCGTTTCAAAAATATGTACATTCTTTTCGCCCTAGACTCGTACCCAACATATTGGATTTCCTATGGATTGGATTGTTTTGCTCCCCCCCCTCGTCGCGATTGGCCTTGCTTTGTGGACCAAAGAGGTTTATTTGTCGCTTCTAGCTGGATTGTGGTTAGGTACAACCATTATCGTGGGCGGGAATCCCATACTTGGATTGCGCGAACTGGTCGATCAATTGGTTGCGGTTTTCGAAGATCCCAGCAATACCCGAATTTTGCTGTTTAGTTTGTTGGTTGGGGGTCTGATCGCGCTAGTGCAAGCTTCCGGAGGCGTATTGGGCTTTATCAACTGGGCTTCGCGTCGTGGTTGGGGACAAACCCGTCGCGGTGCGGAGGTACTGGCTTGGGCCATTGGTATGGTCATTTTTGTGGAATCGTCTATTACCTGCCTGATCGTCGGGGCCATCAATCGCCCCTTGTTTGATCGCTTAAAAATTCCGAGAGAAAAACTCGCGTTCTATTGCGACACCACGAGTGCGCCTGTGTGTATGAGTATACCCCTAAATGGGTGGGGAGCATTCGTCCTGGGACTCCTTGCAGCCCAAGGAATTACAGATGGAGCCGTTGGTCTTTTAGCCAGTTCGTTGATCCTGAATTTTTATGCCCTTTTCGCCATTTTATTTGGTCTGTTGTTGGCCATAACCGGATGGCGGTTTGGCAGCATGAAAACAGCGGAAATTAGGGCGGAAACTACGGGCGAATTGCTGCGCCCTGGTGCGGTACCGCTGGTTGCGGAAGAAATTGTAGAGTTAGAGCCGGTAGCAGATTCGGGGCACAAAGCCAGTCATTTGTTGGTCCCCATTTTAGTGATGGTTTCTACGATCTTTTTTGGACTATACGTAACCGGTGATGGCCAACTTATGCAGGGAAGTGGCTCCACTTCGGTGCTGTGGGCGGTTATTGCAGCCGTTGCGTCGGCCATGATACTATATGCTCTTCCCGGATCGGGTAAGGATGGAAAGCAGCTGATGAATCCTAGGGAATCCATGGCACTCGTGCTAAAAGGATCGGGTGGTCTGGTTGGAATGGTGTTGTTGGTCGCGCTCGCATTCGCACTGGGGCAAGTGTCACGAGCGTTAGAAATGGGCCCCTACATTATTAGTGTGGTTGGAACGGGTTGGCCAGCATGGTGGCTACCTGCTATGATCTTTATGGTGGGAGCCTTTGTCTCTTTTACGCTGGGCTCTTCGTGGACCGGATTCGCTATTTTGATGCCCATTGCACTACCGCTGGCGGAAGGATTGGGCATCTCCATGCCGCTCATGTTAGGTGCCGTTTTATCCGGAGGCGTCTTTGGGGATCATGCTAGCCCGTTGTCGGACACCTCTTTGATAGCGAGTATGTCTGCAGCGAGTGATCACGTGGATCATATTAATACGCAGTTGCCGTATGCATTAACGCTGGCAGGATGTACCGTAGTGGCATTTTTAATTGCCGGAGTCCTCATGTAATTCCGGTTGCAAGAATCGAATAACGGTGTTAAGTTGCTTTCATGAAAGAAACACACACAAACACCGATCAACCGCTATCGGCCTACGAAAAGGCGGCTTTAGAGGGAAACGATCCGCGTTGTATACCTCAATATTTAGATGGCATTCCGCCTATCGGCCAACAGATTGTAAAGCCCGAGTATTCTGCGCAGCACAATCAAAATTGGCGTCATCTATTTAAAAGACAAATGGAGCTTTTGCCCGGCCGTGCGGGAGAAGCGTATCTCGCTGGTGTTAAAACCCTGGGCATTACAGAAGCGGGAATTCCAGCTTTAGCTGATATTAGCGCTGCCTTAGAAGCGAGTACCGGATGGCGGGTGGCCCGCATACCTGGCCTGTTGCACGAAAAAGAGTTTTTTGAACTGATTTCGCAACGCTTATTTCCTTCTACGGACTACGTAAGAGAAGAAGACGAACTCGATTACACGCCGGCACCCGACTGTTTCACGACATTTTTGGTCACATGCCCATGTTGACCGAGCCTGCCGTCGCGGATTTCTACCACCTGTTTGGCCAGTCCGCTTTGAATGCCAAAGGCGAACAACGCACCTTTTTGGAAAGGCTGCATTGGTTCACCATTGAATTTGGTTTAATCCGTCAGGCCAATGGTCTGCGTGTGTTTGGAGCCGGAATTATGTCGTCCAAAAACGAAGTGGTTCATGCGCTTTCGGATGAAGTAGAGGTCATTCCTTTTTCTCTCGAAAAAGTGATCCGTCAGGAATACGAGGTGTGGCAGTTACAGCCCCTGTTGTTCGCACTCGATTCTTTCGATCAATTGGTCGATGAGTTCCGTTTTTGGACGGAAAAACAAGGATTGGTTGCTGCGTAAATCGACCTGCGAATTACTTCGTGTACACCTGGCGGATATAATCTTTGATCATCCGGTGGGCACTAAACTGGTACGTTAATCCTTTCATGGCAGAGCGTACCATTTGAATCCACTGATCCGGTCTACCGGAAGCCGACCGCTGATAAAACAGGGGTATGACTTCATTTTCGAGCTTTTCGTACAGTAATTCCGCGTCGCGAGGGTCCTGAATAGCTGGATCTTCGTATTCGTGAGACGAATCGTCGCCGATCGACCATCCGTTGGTCCCGTCGAAGCCTTCCGGCCACCAACCATCGAGAATAGATAGGTTCAGGCCGCCGTGAACCGCGACTTTTTGGCCACTCGTTCCACTGGCTTCCATAGGCCTGCGGGGATTGTTCAGCCAAACATCACACCCAGAGATCAATTTGCGTCCAATTTCCATGTTATAATTTTCAAGGAAAATGAGGCGTCCGTTGAAATCTGGAAGGTGGGATAGTTCGTAAATCTGCTGAATAAAGGCTTTACCACCATCGTCGTGAGGGTGGGCTTTTCCCGCATAGATGACCTGAATGGGCCTGTCGGTTTGCTTGAAAAGTTTCGTAATGCGGTCCAAATCTGAAAAAAGGAGCGGAGCGCGCTTGTAGGTCGCAAAACGTCTGGCGAAACCAATGGTGAGGGCTTCTCGGTCAAGACGAGCGTCTTGTTGCATGGTTTGCGTTCGGATATGGTCGTTTACGAACGAAATCAGACCGGCTCTGAGACGGTTTCTGTATTCCCAAATAGCCCGATCGGACACTTGATCAATCCGGTCCCACGTCGTTTGGCGTTCACGGTCTTTTTCCCACGTACCTAAATGCACGTCCAAAAATGATCTGGAGGTGGGAGAAGCCCACGTAGGAATATGAATACCGTTCGTAATATGCGAAATCGGCACATCCTCAGGGGCTAAATGAGGAAACAGATGATTCCATTGATGGCGAGCAACCACACCGTGAAGCTTCGATACACCGTTGGCTTTTCTAGACAGCTTGAGCCCAAGCACCGTCATGGTAAACTCTTCGTTTGCATCGTCCGGGTTTACACGTCCGTAGGCCAAGAAATCGTATTCGGAAATGCCAAAGGACTCACGGTAGTGGCGCATGGCATAATTGAATAATCCTGCTTCAAATCGATCGTGTCCTGCAATAACCGGCGTATGGGTCGTGAAAACACATGATTCCCTGACGTGGCTTTCTGCTTCTTGACGGGATTCGCCTTGGCTCATCCGTTCGCGCATTAGTTCAAACGTCAAAAAGGCACAGTGCCCTTCGTTCATGTGATACACGTCGAACGATTCGCCAAGCGCTTTCAGAAATCGAATGCCGCCGATTCCAAGAATGATTTCCTGCTGGATGCGGGTGCTCCGATCTCCTTGATACAGGCGTCTGGTGAGGAATCGAATATCAAACGGATTGGCACTAAAATCAGTGTCCAAAAGATATAATATGGTTTTGCCAACCTCTACTTTCCAGGCGCGTAGGTGGATCTCGCGATGTTCAAAATGCACGGTCACCGTGATCTGTTTGCCATCCTTATCGGTAGCCAATTCTACCGGGTGTTGGGTCGAGTCGATCGCAGGATAGTCGTCGTGTTGACCTCCTTTATCGTCAAAATATTGACGGAAATAGCCATCTCGTAGAAATAAACCAACGGCTGTAAGGGGCAGTCCGACATCCGACGCCGCTTTTGTGTGGTCGCCGGCCAGGATTCCTAGTCCGCCTGAGTACAGCGGTAGGCTTTCATGCAAACCATACTCCATGCAGAAATAAGCCGTTTTAGGAGTGGCCTCCTGCCCTCCGGGCGATTCCATATAGTCCTTGAACTGCCGATAAACCGTATCCACATCGGCCTGAAGCTGGACGTCGTTCAACACATCTCGTTTCGCTAACTTCAAGGCTACCAATGGGTTATTGCCGGAAGCTGTGAATGCATCTCGGTTTAATCGCATAAAAAGAGACAAGGCTTCGGGGTGCCAGCTCCACCAAAGGTTTCGGCTAAGTTCTTGGAGTTGATTTTTGGTGGTTATTGAAAACATCAGGACGATTGGTAGGTTGGGTCAGCGAAAAACAAACACGTTTAAAGAGCGCCGAATATACAAATCTGAGCGTCACAGAAAGAGGAAATAGCGTGTATTTCCTTTCTTTCATCTACTTTCATCGCGTTTACCGTTAGATTTCTTTTTTTTAGGCCAACCGATCCATGCGATCCGAATTTCAACGACAAACCAGTGAATTGCTCAAAGAGGCGCAGCTGAAAGCGGAAGCGCACGGATTGCATGTTACCGCCATGGAATGGGAATGGCTCCTGGAATTTGCAAGCGGAATCAGCAAAATGGAGCGCTTGCTAGGGTCGGTAGCGCCTACAAAAGCGGATTGGGAATCTGTTTTTCATTCCGGACTGAACCGCCGCCTTCAAGGTGAACCGATTCAGTACATCCTGGGGAGCACGGAGTTTTACGGAAGAAAATTTGCGGTTGGACCGTCCGTTCTGATTCCAAGGCCAGAAACGGAATCGTTGGTCGAATGGGCGGCGGACATTGGTAATCGCCAAACCGCTCCGCGCATATTGGATATTGGAACCGGATCGGGTTGCATTGCTGTAAGTTTGGCACTGGAGGTGCCGGGAAGTGAGGTCCGCGCCATTGATTGTTCTCGCGAAGCCCTGGCCGTTGCGCGTTCAAATGCTTCAACGCTTGGAGCTTCCGTTGATTTTGAACGGACCGATGTGTTAAACGACGCCATACCCGACCCGCCGTATTCGTTGATTGTATCGAATCCACCTTACGTGCCGGTCGAAGAAATGGAAGAAATGCAGCGGGAAGTGAGGGATTACGAACCGCATGTCGCGCTATTTGCTGGACGCGACCCGTTGCTGTTTTATAGAAAATTTGCTGAAACACTTCGCACCACCTTGCGGTCAGGTGGGTATATAGGGATGGAAATTCATGCGCAGTTTGGTCCGGAAGTGGCTAAGCTATTTGTGGATAACGGCTGGCGAAATGTAATGGTTAAACAAGACCTCGCAGGGATGGACCGATTTGTTGTCGCGAGCGTAGATTAGGTCAAATCTACTTAAGGGTATTGGAGCAAGGCCGATCACTTAAGAAATGAGTCTTTTTGAATTGGAATTCCGTGTTTAGTAGAAAAATTACCGCTTGGATTGCCTTAATTGTTTCGAACAGCCTGTTACTAGCAGGTTGTACGCAGGCGCGGTATGCCGCTGATCCGACTCCAAGTCGCAGCATGGTCGAAACGGTTGCTTTTACCACTATGCAGAGCAGGGAGACCATTGTGGATCATGCTATTTCGACGCTGGTGGAGAGCAATTTTTCGATCACCCTTGCCAACGATCGTTTGGGCCTTATTCAAACCGATTACATTAATGTATTAACGCTACAAAATGCCTTGGCGGACAGCATGGAGGTCGTTCAGGATTTGGCCAACTTGTTGATGAAAGTATCTGTGAATGCGCAATCGTCCAACGAATCGGTATTCGTACAGGTAAAAGGAACGTTTCAACGCATTAACGGCGCTCCCAAACCATCGGACAATCTAATTGGGCTGTATTGGCTAGAACAATTAACCGCCCAGATCGCGAGTAAAGTCGAAGCTCCGTACACTCATCAGCTCACAGATTCAACGTATTTTAAGCTGGTGCAGGACACCAACGTGGCAACGAGTAAAAAGAACAACACGGGAATCCGTGGGGCATTGAAAGTGGGAGGAATATTAGTTGCTGTATTGTTCGCAGTAACCTTGTTGGCCGGGTCATTTGGTCCAAACAGCACGACAACCCCAACGAATTAGAGCTTTTAGGGAACCGACTTAGCATCTATTGATTCGACGATTCTCTCTTTCTGGTAAGATTTTATGCCCCGTATTGCTTTAATTCAACAATCAGCATCAGCGGATAACGTCGCTAATATTGAAAAAGGATTAGCTAACGCGCTCGAAGCCATTCAAAATGGCGCAAAGATTCTTGTTTTCCCTGAATTAGCGTTTACTCGATTTTTCCCCCAGCATCACCTTCAAGGGAATCGATTTGATCTAGCCGAACCCATTCCTGGCCCGACCACGCAACCTTTTTGTGAGCTGGCAGCCGTGCACGGCGTAGTAATTGTTTTAAACCTCTACGAACGTTCGGGGATGAATGCTTACGATTCGTCGCCTGTTATTGACGCCGATGGGTCGATATTGGGTACGACGCGGATGATGCACATCACGCAGTATGAATCGTTTTACGAGCAAGAATATTACGATCCGGGCGACAGTGGGGCTCCTGTTTATGAAACGGCACACGGTCGTTTGGGCGTATGCATCTGTTATGACCGCCACTACCCCGAATACTTGCGCTCCATGGCCTTAAAGGATGCTGAAGTCATCGTCATTCCTCAAGCAGGCGCTGCGGGCGAGTGGCCCCAAGGTGTTTTTGAAGCAGAACTGCAAGCGGGATCGTTCCAGCATGGTTTTTATATGGCACTGTCCAACCGGGTTGGGGCTGAAGAAGTGCTAACCTTCGCTGGGGAATCGTTCATTACCGATCCAATGGGGCAAGTCATTGCACAAGCACCCTCTGGGCGGGACGCTATTTTGTATGCCGATTTGGACTACCGCAAGGTAAGTTCATCTCCAGCAAGGCAACTATTTCTAAGACATCGACGTTCGGATCAATATTCGGACCTCAGTAATTCTTCCGCTGAAGTCGAACAATTTTAATATTATTTACCGTTTACGAATACGTGGCCCGCTCTCAAAAAATAGAAAATGTGGTGATTCTGTCTTCAAGGTTTGACCTGGAAGACAGAAAGGTATTTTTTGGGAAAGCCAAATTATTGCCCGACAGAATTATCCTGAAAGGATTGTTTTATAAGCGTGTGATTTCCATCGACGAGATTAAAGAAGTACGATGGTCTTCGAGCCTGATCGTTTTAGGGCTTTATGATGGCGATGAGTTGGAATTGATGATCTAAAGCGCGGCGTTGTGGAAGTTTGAACTTCAAGCACGATGTGGGCTTACAGACACAAATAACGGACTCGATGCGCTCCCTTCAGCGCACGGCGCACTTGAGGATTCTTCCTCGGATGGGGAGTCGCGACCGGTTGAACCACCCAAGTTGGTGGTTCGGGAATCCAGCTACCGGGTCAAGCCTGGATTCGCAGAAGACCGACCGACTACAGACTTGTAGGCTTATTTTCCCAGTTTGGTCATAAACTCTTCAAAAGGCATCTCTTTGTAGGAAGACGTGCCAATAAATCGAAGCACATCATAAAAGTCTTCGTAAGCGTGAAATCCCTGTAAACGGGTTATATAGGAGCCATCGGGCTCCATGAACACCGTGGTCGGTGTTCCAGTCGCCCCCAGTCCACCAGCGAGCATCTGAGAACTAAGCGTATACCCCCTGAACGATACGGTATCGTCGGTAACGTCGAGGTTTAATCGTCCCAATTCGAACTTGTCGAATAGAAAAGCCTGCAAATCGCGTTGGGTATATACTTCCGTCTGTTGCTTGCGACACCAGCCGCATGTGGCACTCCAAACATCGATCAAAACGATCTTTTTGGTTTTTTTAGCCTGATCGAACGCTTCACCAAAGGTCGGCCACGTGATGGGCGGCTTTAACAGTGCCCGTTGTGCGTCGGTGAGCTCGGTTGAGGTAGGACTTTGGCTCAGGGCAACACGTTGAAAGCCACCCAACCCCAATAATGCGATCGTGAAAGCAACTACAGTAGAAAGTCGAAATGAGCCAGCCATTATTTGAGCGCGGTTACGATAAAACCCTTGTTATTTCAGCCATGAAGCGTTGAGAAGCTTTATCCCATGAAAATGTTTCAGCAATCGCCGTTGCGTTTTTAGACCAAACGCCTAATTCGTCACTATTTAGCATCTCGTTTATCGTTTTGGCGATGGCTTTCGGATCATCCGGGCTGGCCGTTTTTCCTATCCGGTACTCGGAAATGAACGCATTAACCTCTTTCAGATTAGACCCCAGCACCGGCAGCCCGGCATGGACGTAGTCAAAAAGTTTATTGGGCAACGCGTATCGATGATTTAAACACGAGTCTTCCAACATCGTGATGCCAATCGTAGCCCCTTGCAATGCCGTGTTCACAGCGCGAGGAGAAACCGGCGGAATAAAATGAACCGCTCCTGTTAGATGGTGCTTCGAAACCAGCTTTTTAAGGTCCTGTTCGATCGGACCAAATCCCAAGAAAACCAAGTGTGCTTTTGGGACCGATTTCATCGCCAAAATGAGGTTGCGACATCCCCGGTCCTTTTTCATTTGTCCCAAATGGACTAAAATGGGCACGTTTGAAGGTAAATCCCGTTCGTCCAAAAGCTCTTTCATGGTTTGAAGCGGAATTTTTGGGACGGTCAGAATGGGTCCGTTAGAATCAGCAACGTGAACTTCGGGGGTGTTGTGGACGACAATCGGTCGCGGAATTCGATATATAGCAGCCAGGTGGTCTGCGATACTGTCGCTTACGGCAAATGTACAAGCCGTGGCAGGAAGGTATTTTTTCTCCAAGCGTGTCCACCACCAGCGAACCCAAGGCCTTCGATGGGTGGCTGCCACGTTAGCGTACAGTTCTCTAGAATCAAACGAATACTTTGCGCCCCATTGCGTTGCAGCTTTAGCACATGCTGATAAAACATACAGATCTGAGGCGTGGAATAGCCGTGCTTGAAAAGGTGCGAGTGCATCTTTAAACGCGGAATCAATGGCTTGGAAATACCGCGGACCACGTGACGGGGGCACATGGACAACCTGCTCCGTTACACGATCGGGCAATGCAACGCGCGAGGTAGATCCACCCAAATGAAAAACGGAAACGCCATATCCAGCTCGCGCAAGTGACTTGAGCTGTTTCAGCGCCCGAATATTGCGGTGAAGGTCTCCCGTCATTAAAAATGCAATGTCTGAAGCTTTCATTTTGGTGAAACGAACAAGACACCGGTTGTTTCCGAGTCAGATTGGATTGATGTATTTATAAAAAAGTCGATTTAGGCCCAAAAAAGATAGATTAAGAAAGAATATTTGATTCTGACTTGACGTTTTGATCGCTACATATTTCACTGCTTTCCCCACCATGTAAGCGCTTACATCAAAATCACGCATTTGAGCGTCACGATTTATCATATTGCAGAAAAGGCCGGTGTTTCAATCGCCACTGTTTCAAGAGTTTTCAACGAAAGCCCACGTGTAACGCCTGAAACTCGTCTCGCCGTTTTAACTGCCGCGGAAGAATTAGGATATCAGCCGCATGCAAGCGCTCGGAGTTTAGCAAGGCGGCAGACGGAAACCATATCGGCCATTATCCCGATGATCTCGAATTATTTTTATGCCGAGATTTTGAAAGGCCTTCAGGATAAAATGGGCGGCTCACCATACGATCTATTGGTATTTTCCGCCCCCAATCTGGACGATGTAGAAAACTTGCTCTTTAAGGCACTTCATCGCGGTCGTTCTGCAGGAGTATTGCTTTTTTCTGCTCCTCTCTCCGATTCTATGGTTTCGAGACTTCAGAAAAACGGGCAACCTGTTGTTCTAGTCGATTCATTTCACAAAGCATTTGACTCGATTTCCACAGACAATTTTATAGGTGGGAAAATTGCAGCCGACTTTGTCATTTCATCCGGATCAAAAAGGCCTGCAGTCTTGGCAGCAAACCCCAACTCTGTTCCGGCACGAGATCGTTTGATTGGTTTTAGACAACGGTTGGCCGAAGCGGATGTTGACCTTCCGGCTGAATCTGTTCTGTATTCTAAACAGCAAGTATTTGATGGGTTTAACGAAGAGTCCGGCTATGATGGAATGAAAGAGCTATTGGCTCAACCTGAGCTGCCTGAAGTGGTTTTTGCGACTTCCGATATTCAAGCATTAGGAGCACTGAAAGCGCTTCGCGAAGCCCACATCAACGTGCCTGAAGATGTTCAGATTATTGGTTATGACGATTTATCAATAGCCCGATACGTTGGATTAAGTACGCTAAAGCAACCACTACACGAAATCGGCGCCGGTGCTTACGACTTACTGATGGCCCGAATCAAGAACCGAACAACTCCGATTGTGCATACCATTTATGCACCTCGACTGATTGAGCGTCAGACCACTTCAATTTTCGAACTCATAGTGTGAAAAGCCTCCTATGAAATCAGTCCATTCAAATCGCTCTTTCATGAGCCTCACGAGTTTGCTTTTCGCCACTGTATGGGCGGTAGGCAGCATTACTGATTTCCCCTACGGATTCAAGATTGCAGAAACTTTTCGAAATGGACAACTTGCAGCTTGGAATGAACCGAGCACTCGTGCGGTTTCGCCCTCGTCTAACGCTTTGGTGTTTGTGGATAACCACGACAGTCAGCGTAATCCCGAAATTATGTCGTTTAAAGACGGACGAAAGTACGAACTCGCCCAGGTGTTTACATTGGCCTATCCCTATGGGCGCGTTTGAGTTATGTCCAGTTATGAGTTTGAAACCCATGAACAAGGTCCAC
>JAURGV010000319.1 GCA_030833605.1 Rhodothermales bacterium | reverse complement strand
AAACAGCTCTTTTCGGGAATCCCCAGCGGCCAATCGCTTGGGGAACGAATACATCATGGCCACGCCAACCATAAACAGAAAGAAGGGGAAAACCAGGTCCGTGAACGTCCAACCGTTCCAAGCGGCATGCTCAAGAGGCCAATAAATAGAGCTCCATGAGCCGGGATTGTTAACCAATAACATCGCTGCGATGGTTAATCCGCGTAACGCGTCGAGCGATTCTAGCCTTTTGGTGGGTTCGAGGGTGGTCATGGTCGCTTGTGGGATGTCGAGGGAAAAGTGTAACTTTGGAATCCAATTTAGTACAAAACATTCAATCGCCATTCAATAGGTCACCGATGAATCGATTTAGCGGTCAGTTTTTAATTCTTCTTTTTTGGGCAATATTCGCGTGTATACCTGCATCAGCTCAGGATCATCTAGCCCGTTTTGAAGCGATTGATGTACAAGCCTATGTGTTTAACCTTCAGATCCAAGACACAGATAATACGATTCAAGGGGAAGCGCTCGTAACCGTACGGTTTAAAAAAGACCAGTCTGAAGTCGTGTTGGATTTGGCCAATGTGAATGAAGATGGGAAGGGAATGGAAGTTTTGGGTGTTGTGCTTTCATCTGGCGCATCGGGTACTCTCGCTGAGCCCGTTCCGTTTACCCATAAAGCCAACAAACTCACCATCCAGCACGTCGGCAAAGCGGAGGATAGGGCAACGTTTACCATCTTGTATTCGGGTGAACCGGCAAATGGCCTGGTGATTTCCGAGAACAAATATGGAGATCGAACCTTTTTTGGTGATAACTGGCCCAACCGAGCCTTTTATTGGCTTCCCACGGTCGATCATCCTTCGGACAAAGCAACGGTCGCTTGGGCCATAACCGCGCCCAATCATTACCAAGTCGTAGCTAATGGGCGGTTGGTTGAAGAAACCGACCTAGACGATTCGACGCGCCTCACACGCTGGGAGACCAGCGTTCCGCTGGCCACAAAAGTGATGGTGTTCGGCGCAGCTAGGTTCGCCGTAGAGCAAGTTGGCGAAATTTACAACGTGCCCGTTTCCAGTTGGGTGTATCCGCAAAACCGAGATGAGGGTTTTTACGACTACGAAATGGCATTGGAGATCGTGGACTGGTTTATCAATCACGTGGGCCCCTATCCCTATGCGAAACTGGCCAATGTGCAGTCCAAAACCATGTTTGGTGGCATGGAAAACGCGGGTAATATTTTCTATTTCGAAGGTTCGGTATCCGGGAAACGGGAAATTGAAGGGCTATTGGCTCATGAAATCGCCCATCAATGGTTTGGCAACTCGGCTTCGGAAGCCAGTTGGCACCATTCGTGGCTTAGTGAGGGGTTTGCTACCTACTTCACTAACCTTTACATCGAACAAAAACACGGTCGCGATCGCTTTGTGGAGGGCGAGATAGAACAACGCAATTCTGTGGTAGCGTATTCCAAAAAGGAATTCGTACCGTTGGTTAATCCAGCAATAACCGACTACATGCAGGTGCTGAGCACCAACACGTATCAAAAAGGCGGCTGGGTTCTTCACATGCTTCGCAAACAACTCGGCGACGACCTATTCTGGAAGGGCATGCGGACGTACTACGCCACATACACCCATTCCAATGCCTATTCAGATGATTTGCGCCACGTGTTGGAAGACGTATCCGGGCAGGATTTGAAGGTGTTTTTTGACCAATGGGTCTACCGTGCAGGTCAGCCCAACCTGGATGTAAGTTGGTCTTACAAAGGTCAAACGTTGACGGTAGATGTGATCCAGAAACAAGCTGAAGCCTTTCAGTTTCCGCTTGAAATCGACATCGTTTTTGAAGATGGTTCAACAATTCGAAAATCCGTAGATATCGCTTCCAAGTCTACTTCTGCCACGTTTACAATGGAGAAAAAACCTGTGGAAATCGTGCTGGATCCGGATACGTGGCTCTTGTTTGAAGCCGGTCAGGTTATTGCTTTATAAGAACGCGCACGAAAGCTGAAAGGGGATAACGCTAGGCTGAAGTGTTGGCGAATAGAATGGGAGTTAGGTGGAGTCGGCGGCGAATATAGGAAGCGGTGAGATGATGCAACGTTGAGCGCACAAAAAGAAAAAGCCTCAACCCGTTGAAATGCAACAAGTTGAGGCTAATTTCTGTACCTCGGGCCGGAATCGAACAAAAGTATATAAGTATAAGTCTAGCAACGATTTATGGGCACTAAAATAGGCTGGGTTAAGACATAGGTTAAGAAACCGTTGCCTTAATCAGGGCGGAGCCCACCTGAACGACCTGTCAATAAGAACATTCGCCTTTGATCTTAAAGTCTTTCTTGGTCCTTCTCATAGTCGCCAGGTCTTTAACCAT
>JAURGV010000318.1 GCA_030833605.1 Rhodothermales bacterium | reverse complement strand
ATCTATATCCTGGGCCTGGGAATGGGCGGAACAGTTCTAGCTATCGCGATAGGCAATATGTTGCCTGCCCTTGGCGATCCTACCATCATTTCTTCCAAGACGTGGGCCATTTTGGTCGCCGTTACCGCAGGATTGGCGTTGTCGTTCACGCGCATTCAGAAACTAGAGCAAGCTGGAGCTTCTAAAGTCGGTTTTTTAGCGCTGTTTTTGTTGATCACGTCCATAGGCGCAAAGGGTGATTTGGCTGCCGTAATGGACGCACCCTTGTATCTCCTTGCGGCAATCGTTTGGATATCGATTCACATCACGATCTTGATGATCGTCGCCAAACTGATCAAAGCACCGTTGTTTTTTGTCGCAACAGGTAGCATGGCCAATATTGGAGGTGCCGCTAGCGCTCCTATTGTCGCTAGCGTGTATCATCCCGCCATGGCCCCGGTTGGCCTATTAATGGGCATTTCGGGGTACTTTTTGGGCATTTATGCCGCTCTTGGGTGCGCGTGGATATTGAGCCAACTAGCGATGATGTAGCCGCTTGAATGGCTCCTCAGCCCGGGTTACAACGAACGACTTAGTGCTTCCGCTTCGTCTACTAGTGTTCCAATGGCGGCCACGCCTTGCGCCCAAAACTTAGGGTCCCGAAGGTTTACGCCAAGTTTTCCGACCAATTCGTGTGGCCAGTCGGAACCGCCGGCACTCAGAAGGTCTAGATAGGCTTTTGAAAAGGCATCTCCCTCTTTTTCGTACTTGGCGTGCAACGCCAGCACCAAAAGCTCCCCAAAAGCATACGCATACACGTACCCGGGCGTATGAAGGAAATGCGGGATATAGCTCCACCACCACTGATAGTTTTCGGTTAGCGAAACACTATCAGCAAACATTGGGCTCTGCGTTTCCATCCACGCTGTGCAAAAATCGTCGGTTGAGAGCTCGCCACTGGTCCGACGCTTGGTATGGATGGCGTCTTCAAATCGATTCATGGACACCTGACGGAATACGGTCGCGATAGTATCGTCGATTTTGCCCATCAACATGGCCAAGCGATTTGCCGGATTGGTTTCCGCGTTCATAAGGCGCTTGAACACTAGCATTTCACCGAATACAGAGGCTGTTTCAGCAATATTAAGTGGCGTATCCGCTTGAAATACGCCCTGTTGGCGGGATAAGTACTGATGAATCCCGTGTCCAAGCTCATGTGCCAAAGTCTGAACGTCCCGGATCTTACCGGTATAGTTGACCATGATGTAGGGATGCACGCTTGGCACAGCGCCATGGCTGAACGCGCCACCCCGCTTTGCTGGCGCAAGAGCCGCATCTATCCAATTGTTATCGAAAAACAGCTGAGCGATGTCGCCCATTTGCGGATCAAAAGCTCTGTACGAGTCTAGAACCATCGTTTTCGCTTCATCCCACGAAATAAACTTGTCGGCTTCTCCAATGGGAGCGTACCGATCGTATTCAAACATTTCGTCCAATCCCAAAAGTCGCTGTTTGATCTGGTAGAACCGGGAAACGTGTTGGTAACCGTCCTGTACCGCCTGAATAAGTGCTTCAACGTCTTCGTCGGCCACTTCATTGGACTTATTTCTGGATGAAATCCACTGCGGATAATTCCGCAACCGATCGTCGAGGGCTTTGTCGGCTAGAATGGTATTAAAAACGAAGGTTAATGGCCGTATTGCGCCCCTTAGGCCAGCCGTAAAGGCTTCAGCTGCATCTTTCCGGATCGTTCGGTCCTTGTCGTGCAAGCGAGCTAATATTTGCTGTTGAGTGAGCGTTTCGTCGCCAACCGTAAACTTGAGGTCACCGAGCGTTTCATCAAAAAACCGATTCCACGCCGATCTTCCCGTGTTGTGCTTTTCGACCATGACCCGCTCTTCTAACTCGGTTAGCAAATGAGGCTTTCCGATACTTAGAAGTTCTAGATAGTGCTTAAATGGGGCCATTTCATCCAAAACAAGCACTTTGGATGTTTTTTCGGTGTCCAATTGCGTCCATTCCAAATCAAAAAAGATCAATTGCGTTGAGACTTGCGTGTACGCCTCCTGTACTTTTTGAAGGAGGGCGCCGCGTTTGGCATCCGAGGTGTCGGTCGACCAATTTAGATAGGCGTAGGTGTATGCTTTTCCAATTTCATCTTGGATCGCGCCTAGCTCATGCAGAACGGCCGGAAAGTCGGAAGGGGTAATGCTGGCTAAATTGCCCCGGTAAGAAGCGGCAAACGATTCGGACGTTTTCATAACCGCATTCAGTGAATCCTGAAGCAATTCCACAGAAGGAAACAGGTCTGTCAGATCCCAATGAATGTTTTCGGCGCCCGTTATTTTTTCAATGCCGTTATCTTTTTCGGGAGCTGAAGTAGGCTCGGAAGCAAA
>JAURGV010000317.1 GCA_030833605.1 Rhodothermales bacterium | reverse complement strand
CACCTTGGGCAAGTTCTTGCGAACCACTTTAAGGACCCCAGGTAATTCTGATTGCGCCGTAGCTAGGGAGCCATCTTCGTAACCTACAATTTTTCGAACCGAAATATTGAAGTAGCGTTCATTGATGTACGCCGAAAAACGATTTTCAAGTTTCCTGCGCTCCTCATTCATTACGAAGGTCTTGTACGAAATCGTAGGGGCTGCCTGAATTTCAGCACTGACTTTCGTCGGACTTGCGGGAGTTCCGGGTGTACGAGCCGCTGGGGCACTCGGTTTGACCGTATCGACCGCAGGACTTACCGCTTGCTCCTGCTCGTCTTCTTGAAGCAAGGACAGAAAGCCGGGCTTCGACTGCTGGTTTTTGAGTAGCGAGGAATCAGACTGGGTACCAGTGCCCTGAGCAGCCATTCCTTGCGCTACAAATAGCAGTGCAACAGCCACCACTCGGGCGACTGCCCTCGGTGTAAAAAGGGAGATTTGGATAGAGTTCACCAGTAAAATCGATGTAAGCGTTTAGGATTTGCAAACATACGTGGTTTTAATCACGCTAGACCCCTGGCGACTCTTTATTAACAATTAATTGTTGATAATGTGATTAAAAACAGGAACTAATTCTGCAGAAGCAATGGAGCGCGCAAGGCAGACGCCAGCTTGATTTACAAGGTAGATGGTTGGCGTCGAAGGAATATGGTAAGAGTCCCGAAAGGTTTTAGTCTGCACGTTGGGATCCCACACATAGTGCAGGTTGGGCTCGATACCAAAAATGGCGATAAATGAGTCAAGTTCTTGACGGTCAATGCCGGTAGAGACCGCATATACCTCCACACCTTTATCACGAAATTCTTTCGCAAACGACTTTACCGCAGGAAATGACTCCTTACAGTGGTGGCAATCAGGATCAAAAAAGAATACCAGCTTGTACAAACCCGACGCACTTAAAAAGGTGGTCTCGTTCCCTGTCAGTGTCTTAATGCGGAAATCAGCCACCTTTGTCCCTATACGGTTAGGGTACATCAATTTGGCCTTCCTCAACACCTCCGCATCGGTAGCGGAATCAAAAAGAGAAATACCCTTGCCTATCGTCCGAAGCGCTAATTCAATAAAAACGTTTTCATGACCCAAAACCTTCGAACTCTCAAACCGATGAAGCATCACCCGCTGTGCGTATGCTCTGTTTTCGGCCGTCAAAGCAAATTCCAACTTAGGAATGTACTTAATCAGCGTGTCTGCATCCTGATTGACTAACTGGCTCAAATAGTATTCTAGATTGAGTTCAAAGAATGGGGAGTTTGCTAAAAAGGGATCCGAAGATTCTAAGTAATCACAAAAGAACTCACTCAGCCCAGCATTAGTCAAGTTGGCTTTCGGGACCGAAGGAACGAGTAATTGAGGGTAGCACCAGCTTAGCACTTGCTTGGCTTCTCCCGAAGATCCATCGAAAACCTTTGATTTTAAAGAATCTGAAGACGTTACAAACAAACTAAACGTATTATTTACTTCTGAACCTGGCGTAGAAATGGAATCACAGTAAACTATAATTAACACACGTTCCTTTGGGGGCACAATAAAATCACCCAGCAATTGTCCTTCACGCACTAAAGCATAAAACCCCGCCGGAAGTTGATACTCCAATTTGGACGCCCTCACCGTGTCTTTTGCATAGATCTTTTCCCCAACACGCAATCCAATTAAGATATTGGACCCTTGCCGACATTGGTCGTCGATACGGACTTGTGCGTATACCGAATTCCCTATTAGCACAAAAGAAAAGAGGGCCTTTAAGACTTTTTGATTCATACGTTGAGCATGATGAATTTTTGGACGAACTCTATCAACTCCTCGTCAGTCACGTCAGAACATCCACTTAGGCGTCTTAACTCAAAACTAAGGATAGAATTTTTAAAGTGTACGAGAACTACGCGTGTGGTCTTTCGCTGAAACTTCACCGAAAATATGGAGAAGAGTACCTTGGTCGACTCACCATTCTCTGACGATACAAGCAGTTCATTCACTTCTGCCGGAGACTTTTTGACGAAGTCATATTCCGACTGAGGCGTGTTTGAGTACTTCGAGACGACACTGACTACTATCCCGGTTTTGCACCCATTTCGCTCGGTTGTGTAACCATAAACAGGCGCCATGTCAATTAAATGACTTCCGTTAACGAGCGACTGGTACTCTTCAATGGACATCATGTCCAACGTTATCCAATGCGAGAACGTCGGAAAATACCAGGTTTTTCCTCCTATCTCGCGCTCCGAATATCCGTTAAGAGGTTCAGCAGACTTCGAACTGCAATTCCAGAAGGCCACAGCTATACCTACAACTAAAACACTTAACCTTAAACGACTCATTCAGGTAAAGTTACTGTAGTGCGGATGAAGGGAATCGAACCCCCACGCCTCACGGCGCCAGATCCTAAGTCTGGTGCGTCTACCAATTTCGCCAC
>JAURGV010000316.1 GCA_030833605.1 Rhodothermales bacterium | reverse complement strand
ATGATGAGCAACGTACCTGGTCGATCACACGGGATTACCCTTTCGCCGACACGATTGTCCCTTCTTATCCAAGAGATTCTCCGCGAGTATCTTCGAGAGAAAAGCCAAGAAACGGTTGGTACCTACAGACGATCGCTAAACGAATTTGAGCGTTGGTTTGCCCATCCCGAAAGGTCTTGCCGCTTTGAAGCCGACGACATCGAGGCCTACAAGACCTATTTGATGGTGGAAAAAGGACTTCACCAGGTGTCCGTTTCAACGTATCTGACCGCGGTTAGGCGTTTTTGCCAATTTATGGTGGAAACCGGCCTGCTTCAGTCCAATCCCGCTAAGTCGGTAAAAGGCAATCGTCGGCCAACCACCCATTCTCGTCGGATTTTGTCGCAAGAGGAAGTTGAAATCATGATTTCATCTCTTCCTTCGGTAACAGAAATAGACAAACGGGACCGGGCTATTGTGTATGCCATGTTGTTTGGCGGATTGAGCGAGATTGAAATCATTCGCGCCGATGTTCGTGACCTAGAAACCACCTTAATGGGATGGTATTTACGGATTCAGGGTAAAGGCCATACGTCGAAGGACCAACAAGTCCCGATTGATCCACCGGTTATGGATGCCATGCGATTATATCTGGATACTCGGGGCCGAATTCGTCCGGAAGATCCTCTTTTTGTATCTCACGGCCACCGATCCGAAGGGCAACGACTCAATACCAGGTCCGTGCGAAGCCGTATTAATACCCACCTTAAACAGGCTGGGCTCAAGAAAGAAGGTATTTCCCCGCACAGTTTAACCCACACAGCAGCGCTGATTTGGTTAAACGATGGGATGCGTGTTGAAGACGTTCGTCAACGTATGCGACACGGAACGCTGGAAACCACCATGATCTATTTCCGCAAACAGAAGGAAGGAGAGCATTCATGACTGACCAAACTAACAAAAAACAGCTTTTTATCGTCGAAAGGGCAGCTTTTAACCCGGATGTGAGAAAATATTGGCTGCTGAGCGGCTCGTTAACCTTACTCGTCACTCTAGCTGGAATTCCTCTGATTCCCATTTGGTACCTGATTGGCATGTGGGGAACAGGTCGTTATCTAGAGCGGATGGAGTGCATTTTGACCGAAAAAACACTCATAGTTCGAAAAGGCTTATTCATCAGGGAAGAAAAAACGGTGCCTTTGGATAAGATTACTGATCTCGGAATGGTTCAAGGACCGGTCATGAGATTTTTTAACATCCATGCGGTAACGGTCGAAACAGCGGGCCAGAGCGGCCCAGGATCGCTGATCAAACTGCATGGCATTGTCGATCCTGATGGATTCAGGGATCTTGTGTTGGAACAGAGAGATCGTCTTCATTCTTCCGTAAAACAAGGAAGGGAGGATTCGGAACGCAGCGAAACGGCTCTTGCAGCCAATAAGGATTCTGGTGATGCAGCCGAATCGGTGTTGCTGCTGCGCGAAATTAGAGACTTGTTGGCTCAATCAGCTGAAAAACCATAGCGGCCAGATGGCCGGGCAATCCTCCGTAAAAGCACGGACCTCGGCTACAGCGTACTGACAATCGAGAAACGGTGCAATGCGCCCAAGGAAGACCACGAATTGAAGGAATAATCGACTCCAATTTTGGCGATTACCAGTCCAATTCCGGTGCTAAAACCAGCCATGTCAAGCCGGGACTTCACTTTGAGGCTCTCGTGTTGCCGGTGATTGTACCCAAATCGAATCTGAAACGCTTTCGAGAATTGAAATTCGCCTGCAATACGGACGTGGTTCAACACCGAAGCAACTGAGGCATTTCCGCTTTCCCCGCCGTCCAAGCTGGTTAAGCGGTATCCGGTAAGGGTAACCAACAAGGGAAGGTGAGCCAATTTTTGGGTGAAGCCTATTCGGACATCTAACGGTAGGTCATCGGATCGATTTCCAATCGAAGAAAGTACCAATCCGAGGTTATGCACCGAAGCTGAAAACGACGACAAAGCACTGGTGCTGACATAAGTAACTCCTACATCCATGGCTAATGCTGCGGCCGATTCAGAGGCAATAGAACTCCTCATCACATGCAGGTTGGCACCGTAATGTACATGCGTGTTTAGCGCGCGGGCGCCTGCTAGCGTGAGGGCGATATCGGAGGCTCCAAACGTCCCAATTTCTTCGCCGACATCATCACGTTCGGTAAAAGAGCCAAAAGACAGATAGCGCAGTCCTATTCCAAACGTTCCCAAAGAGTCAATTTGCTTAGCATATGAGAGCCATCCGGCGTTTAAATCCGAGACGTGATTTAAATAGGAAACGGCCAGCCTACCGTTGGCCACAGGAGTCAGTAGAGCGGGATTACTGAAAAAGGCATTCGAACTGCTTTCAGAAAGGGCTGTTGTGGCGCCGGCCAGAGCCGCGCTTCTTGCGGACGTTTCCAGCTGAAGCACTGGAAATCCAGAAGATTCTATTTGCGCGTGCACTCCAAGAGGCAT
>JAURGV010000315.1 GCA_030833605.1 Rhodothermales bacterium | reverse complement strand
AGGAAGAGAAGATGAGGTACGCAACGGGTCCGCCAATAACGATGCCAAGTGTTCCGGCAAGCATCATTGTGATGGCTTTTTTACCGAGCTTCATGATGGCGGGTAAGTCGATGGTTAACATCAACAGAAACAAGGAAAAGGGCAATAAATAGTCGCCCATCCAATCGTAAACGGGGGAAGAAGAAGGCGTAACACCACCCGTGGTCAAAAACATCGGTAAGAAATAGGCCCAAATGACGGGAGGGAGGTACTTAAAAAACGATTGAAGAGGCTTAAGGGTGCTCAGCCAAAACAAAATCGCGAGGACAGCGGCTAGTAAGGCAAAAAGTTGATTGGTTTCTGTGATCACAATAGTGTTTGGATTTTAGGCGCCAGTGGCAATGTGAATGTAAAGGTTGAACCGACTCCTTTTTCGCTTGTAACGTTGATCGACCCGCCCATGATTTCGACGAGTTGTTTGGAAATGGAGAGTCCCAATCCGGTGCCGCCAAAATGGCGACTACTACCCGAACTTTCTTGCGTAAACGCCAAAAAGGCTTCCTTTAAGAACTCAGGTGCTATTCCAACCCCGGTGTCTTTCACGTGGATGGTAGCTTGTTGATCGTCAGCCTCCCAAGACACGTGAATGTGGCCTTCGGAGGTAAATTTTGCGGCATTTCCGATCAAATTGTTCAATATGTGCTCCAAAAAGGCAGGATCGGCTAGAACTGTAATGTCGGATGGACCTTCAGCTGTCAGTACCACATCTGGCTGTGCCACAAGGGGTTGCAGTCTTTTTACGGTAGAATGGACGCTTTTGGCAAGATCCAAATTCACAGGATGACTATCCAGCGTATGTTGATCGAGTCGGGTGGCTTCAAGCACGGAATTAATGGTGTCGAGAAGCTTATTACCACTTTCCTGAATGAGGGTAGCAAATTCTTTAAAATCCGGATTCGTGTCGCCCTCCGCGATGAGTTGTGCAAACCCGATAATACTGGCCAAAGGTAGCCGCAACTCATGGCTCATGTTGGCTAGAAAAGCAGCTTTCATAGCGCCTACTTTCTCCGCGCTTTTTCGCGCAGCCCTAAGCAATTCATACGAAGCTTGCTCGGCGGTAACGTCTCTCAAAATTAAAAGGCGCGCGTCCAGTCCATCCCATCGCACCTGCGAAAGTTGAACCGAAAGCGTAATAGGAGGCGTATTGGGTCGCTCCCACGTAATGTATTTTTGCTCGTTTTCAGGCAGTTCGAACGGAGTTTTTAATCCGTAAAGCTGCGTTATAGAACGGCCTAAAAGGTATTCAATGGTTTCGTTCGCGTACAAAACCATGCCCGTTTTGTCCAGAACAAGAATCCCATCGGTGAGACCTTCGACTAAGGATCGTATTTGAGATTCTGAATCTTCGGTAGCTCGCAAAATCGAGTATCGGTCGAGCGCATTTACAACGCAACGACGAATGGAAGCCGGGGTGTCAAAGTCTTTTAAAATGAAATCTTGAGCGCCATATCGAATAGCGCGCTCAAACGCTGTCAAATCGGCTTCGCGAACCGAAACCAAAACAGGAAGACCCGGCTCGAAGAAAAGACTGTCAGTGAGAATGGACAGTATGAGGTCAATGCCCAAGGAGCTATCCAGGAGCAAAACCTGGTGATTGTCCACCTCGCTCAAATCCGTCGAAGTACCTAGATCAATCGAAATGTGGTAATCCGCTAAAGAATCGGACAGCGCCGCTAACCAGTCCAATTCCGACCGGTCTAGTGCTAATCCTAAAACTCGAATGGCGAAACTCATACAGGTAGTAGTTGAAGATCGCGCGGTAACGTGCTTAAACTTTCTGCTCCGTTGGAGGTGATTAGCATATCGTCTTCAATACGAATACCGCCTTTTCCGTTCAAATACACGCCAGGCTCAACCGTATAGGTCATGCCGACGTCCAATATTGCGTCGTTCCCCGACCGGATGTACGGTTCTTCGTGGACTTCAAGACCCAATCCGTGGCCGGTGCGGTGACTGAAATACTCGCCCAATCCGACCGCCTCGATCTGAGAGCGTGTTGCTCGGTCAATACTACCAGCGGTTACGCCGGGCTTGGAAGCTTCACGTCCGGCCTGATTTGCGTTTTGTACCGCCTTGTACGCTTTTTTGAGCTCTTCTCCGGGGTCACCTAGTGCAAATGTGCGCGTGAGATCGGAGAAGTAACCGTTTACGTTAGCACCCCAATCAAAAAGGATCATGTCACCGGCTTTGGCTCGGTAATCGGTTGGAACGGCGTGTGGATTGGCTGAATTAGCTCCAAAAGCTACAATGGGCTGAAATGGTAGTTCACCGCCGGATCCCAGCGTCAACATATGCTGGATCAATAAAGCAGCCATTTCTTTTTCAGAAACTCCTACTTTCACTGAGGGAATGGTGTTTAAAAGCGCCTTTTGAGCGATGTCTACGGCAGTACGCATTTGCGCAATTTCGTCTTCGGCATCCATATCGTCAAAGGCG
>JAURGV010000314.1 GCA_030833605.1 Rhodothermales bacterium | reverse complement strand
TCCATGTAGTAAAAAACACCAAGAATCATGGCTGTTGCCGGCAACCAGATGTACCAAACATGAGCTAAAGTCCAGAAAAATGGCACGCCACGTAGGAAGCCTAAGAAAAGAGGCGGATCGCCAATTGGGGTCAAAGCACCCCCGACGTTAGCGACGATAAAAATAAAGAACACAATGTGATAGGCCTTTAACCGGCCTTTATTCAATCTCATATACGACCGAATAAACAACATCGCTGCGCCTGTGGTAGCAATCAGATTTGCAAAAATCGAGGCGATAAACAATAAAATGACGTTGTTTCGGGGCGTTCCTTCCGCATTTAGGTTAATGAAAGCACCGCTAGCAGCAATAAACAAGGAGGCGACCAACGCGATAAAGGAGAGGAATTCCGACGTTGCGTGAAACATGGGTGTCGGCGAATCCAACACAAAAACGTAGTAGGCTAGTACGACGATTCCCAATCCAATGGAGTACTTCGGATAATGATGATGCCAATGATGCGGAAAGGAAAGCGGACCTATGGCAATTAACAAAAGGATGGCGACGAATGGGATAACGAGCCAAGTGGGCGGTAGTGGTCCGTGTCCCTCTCCTTCGGTGGCATGTTCTTCTACAGAAGAAACGGCGCGATCATCTTGCGCTGAAACCGCATGATCCTGCGTTGCACTTTCAGGAGGGGCATGTGCTGACTGATCTTGGTTGGCCGCCGCATCAACCGTAGGGATGTCAATCCCAAACGATTCAATCGGGCTTAAAACAGAAAAAAAGGATATCCAAACTGCCAAAACTAACATCGCACGCAGTGACGGAATTGTCTCTTTAATCATGGCATAGCAGTTAGAAATATTACATTGAATCGCATGGGGTTAAAAGGGTCCCCTACCATTCAACTGGTCTAATTCGCGGTGCATATAGTAATATTAACTGCTCCAATTACCAAGTCGGTTTTCACTCCAGACGTCATATTCAAGTTGAAGAATGAGTTGATTTATTTTTACGTCTCAGACGGACTTTACAATTCATACATTCCGTCTACAAAACTCATTTGAGAAAAAAAGCGGGTCAAATCACAGATTAATAGTAAGGTCATCCGCTCTTCACTCCTAAGAACGTGCTTTTTGATGGCTGTATCGCCTACCACCCCGACCGATTCGCTTTGGAAGGACATCCGGGATTCGTTAAAAGGTAAATCTAGAGATTATACTCAGGGTAGCTTGTGGCGGGCCATTATCGTTTTGTCCATTCCGATGGTTTTGGAAATGATGATGCAATCCGTGTTCGAGGTGGTCGACATTTTCTTTGTCGGCAAACTTGGATCGGAAGCCGTTGCTGCCGTTGGTATTACAGCATCACTGTTGATTATCGTTTTTGCCATTGGCCTTGGGTTTAGCTTGGCTGCATCGGCCATGGTGGCTCGTCGAATTGGCGAAAAGGATCCAGATGGGGCCGCTCGAGCGACCTGGCAAGCGCTGGTATTGACGGTTGGTTTTGGCTTACCCGCCGGTATTCTGGGTGTTATCTACACACCGGAATTATTGGGTTTGATGGGGGCGACGGAAGAAGTGGTCCGTATCGGTTCCGGGTATACGGCGGTGACGATGGGGACGAACCTGACGATTATTTTGCTGTTTCTGTTTAATGCCGTGTTCCGCGGCGCCGGCGACGCCGGCGCCGCTATGAAGGCTCTTTGGATCGCCAATTTGCTGAATATTGTGCTGGACCCCATGTTCATTTTTGGCTTCGGCTCCATCCCGGAAATGGGCGTGACCGGTGCAGCTGTGGCCACAACCATTGGCCGAACATTCGGTGTTGCCTATCAGGTGTGGATCCTGTTTGGAGGTCGGAGCCGACTTCATCTCAAAAAAGAGCATCTTCGCATTGACGGAATTGTTTTGCGCCGCGTTTTGCGCATTTCTGGGCCTGGAATCCTTCAATACCTCGTTGGAACGGCGAGTTGGCTGGCCATGATGCGCATTATCGCCGATTTCGGAAGTGACGCTTTGGCTGGATACACCATCACCATTCGAATCATCATTTTTGCTTTGTTGCCCTCCTGGGGGATCAGCAATGCCGCCGCAACGCTGGTGGGGCAAAATCTTGGCGCAGGTCATCCCGATCGGGCCGAAAAATCGGTGTGGTACTGCACGGCTGTTGATGTGGTGTTTTTAAGTTTTATGGGTCTGATATTTTGGTGGAATGCCGAAACGGTGGTGCGCATTTTTGTAACATCCCCTGAAGCGATTCGGATAGGCGTGCAGAGTATGAAAATGCTTACGGCCATTTATCCCATTTGGGCAGTTGCGATGGTTGCCGTTCAGTCGTTCAATGGCGCCGGCGATACGACTACCCCAACGTGGATCAATTTTTTCTCCCTGTGGATGGTGCAAGTGCCTCTAGCGTTACTATTTGCGCACTATTTTGAGCTATCGACTGCCGGAGTGTTCGGCGCCATGATGATCGCTCAGTGTGTTGCCGCCGCGA
>JAURGV010000313.1 GCA_030833605.1 Rhodothermales bacterium | reverse complement strand
ACAATTTGTAAAAGTCTTCCTTCATTCTAACTTTCAGTTTCCTTTTTCAGCGTTACCTTCAAGCAAATCGTTTACGAGCCAGGAGCCTTCCGACAATGTTGCAGGAAGTTAGCTATGTTAGTGGCTATACCCATGAACACCAATAGTGTGCCATTTAATCCAATAAAGACGAATTGTCAGACATCCGAGCCATAAAAAAAGTCTTAATCGCCAATCGAGGGGAAATTGCCGTCCGGATTATACGGACCTGCAAAGAAATGGGCATCAAAAGTGTGGCCGTTTTTAGCGAGGCAGATCGAACGGCGTTGCATGTGAGGTTAGCCGACGAAGCCTATTACGTGGGTGCGTCTCCGTCATCGGAGTCCTATTTGGTTGCCGATCGAATATTGGAAACGGCCCTCGCTTGTGGGGCGGATGCGGTTCACCCAGGGTATGGTTTTTTGTCTGAAAACAGCTCTTTTGCGCTGAAATGCGGGCAAAATGGCGTTATTTTTATTGGACCGCCCGTATCAGCCATTGAATCTATGGGCGATAAAACGGCGGCACGAGCGTTAATGGAGAAGGCGGGTGTGCCCATGGCGCCGGGTACTGTAGATGCGATTGCTGATTTGGATGAAGCCACCCGGATTGCACGTGGCATAGGATATCCTGTTTTGATTAAGGCCGCCGCCGGAGGCGGCGGCAAAGGAATGCGTGTGGTCCACGAAGAAGCATCGTTTGTTTCTTCAATGGAGGCGGCGTCACGTGAAGCCACGTCGGCGTTCGGGGATGGACGGGTGTTTATTGAGAAGTACATCGACCATCCTCGCCACATCGAATTTCAGATTCTGGCCGACCAACACGGCAACATGGTGCACCTGTTTGAACGAGAATGTTCGATTCAGCGGCGCCACCAAAAAGTGATTGAAGAGGCACCCTCCTGCGTTTTGACTCCCGAATTGCGGGAAGAAATGGGTGCGGCGGCTATCGCCGCCGCACGAAGTTGCGACTACGTAGGAGCCGGCACCATCGAATTTTTGGTCGACAAGGACCTGAACTTCTACTTCATGGAAATGAACACCCGGCTCCAAGTGGAGCATCCCGTAACGGAAATGATCACGGGAATTGACCTCGTCGCCGCCCAGATTCGAGTCGCAGAAGGTCATCCGCTCCCCATGAAGCAGGAGGACCTCAAAATTTACGGCCACGCAGTGGAGTCTCGCGTGTACGCCGAGGACCCACAAAACAACTTCCTACCAGCCCCTGGCACCCTTATTCAACATACGCCCCCGTTTGGGCACGGCGTCCGCTTGGATTCCGGAGTGGAAGAAGGCAGCGAAATTCCACTGTATTACGACCCCATGATATCAAAGCTGTCCACCTGGGGTGCGGACCGAACGGAGGCTATTGCACGGATGGCCCGTGCCCTCGATGAATATCAAATTGCCGGTGTTCCGACTACGATTCCTTTCTGCCATTTCGTAATGGGGCATGAATCGTTTACTTCTGGTCATTTTTCGACCCATTTTGTGGCCGATCATTTTACGCCAGACATGCTAGAAAGTAGTGACCCGGCCCTGGAGCAAGACCTTTCTGTTGCCGCTGCGCTGTACGTGGATCAATTTTTTCACGGAGCTGCCCAAAACGGTACCGGTAATTCACCAGTGGGTGGTCAGCCAATCCCCGTTAGTCGTTGGAAGATCCGGCGAGACTAAACCCAGGTTTGCTCGATTTCCAGGCCTTGCGAAACCAACCAATCGGCAACAGCCAACACGGCTTCGCGCACGCCTTGGGTCGTCATGGGATCTCCAAAGGGCTGCAAACTGAGGTACACGCCTTCTTTTTTAGGCCATGCTTGGATTAGCAATTCTTGCCGGAAATCTTCTTCATCCGAAATCGCCTTAAACAAGAGTCCATCAGAGTCTAAATCGCGATAAGCTTCCATTACAAAAGCGTGTCCGCCAGCAAACGGCCGAACTTGTTTGGTAAATGTCCCGACGTTGTCGAGCGACCCTTTCAAAGTAACGTGTTGCATATCTAGCGACGAAATAAGGCGTGGAGCGGACGGAATAATGGTGTGACAGCGGAATTCAGCATGGAAAATGGGCTTATTCTGATCACGCCACTTCCTGGCATACTTGGTTTCCAACGTGGCTGGAGGTGGAGGGCCCTCAATAACATCAAAGCAGCCGGACGCCTTCCCTTCTTCCACCGAAAACTGGAAATACTCGGGATGATCGGTTGTCAAAAACAGCGACCCTCCTGCGACCAACCTTGACGAGAGTATTCTAAAAAACGGAGCTTGAAGAAGCCGGTTTTTCCAATGTTTTTTCCGGGGCCAAGGGTCTGGGAAGTTTACAAACACGCGGTCTAATGAGCCTTCTTCAAAAACATCCCGCACTAAAAAGCGCGCGTTGCCTTTAAATAACCGAACTCGGCTAATCCCACAGCGCAGCATTCTGCGATAGGTACGCCAAACCGACCCTAAAGAAACTTCCGCGCC
>JAURGV010000312.1 GCA_030833605.1 Rhodothermales bacterium | reverse complement strand
CCTGGAAAGTCTTTTTTCAAGACCTCCAAACAAGCAGAACGGACCCGACCAGCGAAAGGAATCGTGGGGTCCGAAAGCATGAGGGTAAAAGACGCGGAATCACCACTTACCGTAAGCTCGCGAATCCACCCCAGGCGGATTATATCTTTTCCCGAAGCGGGTTCAACGACGGCCCGGAGGCTAGAAAGAATGTTTTGTGCCGATATCATAAAAATCCTATTTGTATGCTACTGCAAACGAACCAACGCCCCGTTTCTGTTCCTCATCTTCCGATTCAAACCTGAGATTCCCGAAAATATCGAATTGCAACGCCGTGTCGAACGCCAAAGGGGGATACAACCAATTCACGTGCCTGGACGAATTGAATGATTTCAGATAAGATGAGCACACCCGCTGGTAAAACATCCGCCCTGCCTTGCATTTTCGCGGGATGAAGGGAGAGAACTTCGTCGTAATCCATGTGCATGAGTTGATTGGACCAGTTTATTACGTCTTGCGCGGCCATGGTAGCCACCCCGTCGATTTCGGAAAGTTCAAAAACGTCGTGAACAATCAAGGCTAGCATGCGCGCAGTGCCCGAAGCTCCAACGCATCGTGGTGTCGAAACGGCCTGCCCACACGATTGACGAAAATAGGTTCTCAACCAGTCTCTCGCTGCCTCAATTTCAGAAGAAACGGCTGGTTGACGCGAAAAGAATCGTTCGGTCATGCGAACCGACCCCATATTCAAACTATGTTTGAATTGAAGAATACTATCTCCCCCAAGTACGCGGCCCTGAACCATTTCGGACGACCCCCCGCCTACATCAACGACGGTAATCAAGTCGGAATCCACTTCGCGTAAACCTGCAGCAGCGCCTACAAAAGTAACCAACGCTTCATCATCCCCCGAAATAATGGTTAAGTCGGTGCCTGTGATGTTGCGAACCAGTGTCTGAATGCGATGCGCATCGCCCGCGTCGCGTGATGCGCTCGTTCCGGTCACAATGATGTGGTCAACTTGATGAGCACGAATCTGCTGCATATGGGAAAAAAGAACCGCCTGTAGTCGCGATAAAGCCGCGTCGCTGACTTTGCCGGACGAATCCATACCCTCGCCCAACCGAACGAATCCAGAAGCATTGAAATGCTCCACCAACACTTCGTTTTGCCAGGACGATATCAACAACAACGCTGTATTCGTTCCGATATCAATGGTAGCCAACTTCATCGGGATGCCCAAACTGACCACCAGTCGCCTTCAGTGGCTTCTCGAATTACCATCAACTGGAGTTTTTCAAGCTCAGCCGTCATAAGCGCTCGATCAGATACCAAAAGGCCAGCTAGTCCAATTTTCCCCGTTTGCTTCATGCATTTTGCCAACGCGGGAAGCATCGCGCGAAGGGCTTCGCGATTAATATTGGCTAAGACGATATCAAAAGCGTGGTCATTT
This sequence comes from Rhodothermales bacterium, assembly GCA_030833605.1. Taxonomy (GTDB): domain Bacteria; phylum Bacteroidota; class Rhodothermia; order Rhodothermales; family UBA10348; genus UBA10348. The sequence goes on along the minus strand of JAURGV010000312.1, from coordinate 1,057 downwards.
TCATTATTCGGTCTCTGCATTACCGTTTCGGTACCTACCAATACCTCAATTCGATCGGCAACACCATTTAGCACCGCATTTTCGTCGGCGTTTTCTTTGCAAATGGGGTCAATATCGAACGCTAGCGCATGTTCTGCACCCATTAACAAAGCAGCAAACGCTAACACACCGGTGCCCGTCCCAGCATCGAGAACTTGATCACCTGCACTAACCAGGTCTGAAATACCACCCAGCATAAGCCGAGTGCTTTCGTGGTAACCCGTTCCAAATGACATTTTGGGATCGATAATGATTTCCTTCAGACCTTCAGGAACGCCCTCTGTATTCCAAGAAGGTCGAATGTAAAAACCTCCAGTCGCGATTGGCGCGATTGTTTTTTCCCACTCTTCATTCCAGTTACGATCCTGTATTTCTTCTACAGAAATATCACCGGACAGCCGATTTCCAGCCAATTCTTTCACATCAGAAGGCTGCGGTTCAGATCCGTCTTTGAGGTAAAACACCACTAACGCATTGGACCGTTCTTCAATGCCAAGAACGCGATCGTCCCACAACAAACCAATCAGAATCTCGTGATGATCGGCGGATGCAGGGAGGAGATAGGCAAGAGTGGACATACAAAAAAGGGTAGTGCGCTCGCTCGGTGGCTCGATGCGTCGGAATAAAAAGGAATTACTGAGCCTTTTTGTACAGCGTTATTCCCCAATCAGATCCATTTGTAGGGACTTTGTCACCAAAATCCTCAAAATGATGGCTCAAATCCGTCTCAAAATGCACCGCATACTCTCCCGGCTCTAACGTGATTGTCCCATAAAATCGGCGATTTATGGGGTCTTCACCCGCTTGTACGGTATTCTGAAAGGTCATTTCCCAAACTTTTTCTTGGGTCGAAAGACGCTCAATCCATCCCCAATCGTAAGACGAACTGGATGAAATTTCCCCTAGGGCTACAATCACGATGGACGTTTCGCTTTCAAGCTTAAACACATCGTCGACGGTCACGTCGCCCGCTAATTTATCGTGCCGAACAATGACGTCACCCAATGCATCTAAAGTT
>JAURGV010000311.1 GCA_030833605.1 Rhodothermales bacterium | reverse complement strand
GGGATCTTTTTTGACAACACCTTTAAAACCCATTTTGATTTCTGCCACGAACGCCGCAATGTCACTAGCTTTTGGGCTGATGGAGGCGAGATGAACTACTATTTCATCTACGGTCCTGGAATTGATCAGGTGGTTCAAAAATACACGGACCTCACGGGTAAACCTGAGATGCCTCCGATGTGGGCGATGGGTTATCACCAGTGTAAATGGAGCTATTACCCCGAGTCTAAAGTGCGGGAAATAGCGGATCAGTTTAGAAAACTCGAGTTTCCCTGTGATGCGCTGTATTTAGATATCGACTATATGGATGGGTTCCGCTGTTTCACTTGGAACAACACCTATTTCCCATCCCCCAAACAGATGGTCGATGACTTGAAAGCCCAAGGGTTTCAAACGATTGCCATCATTGATCCGGGCATCAAAATCGATCCGGATTATCCAGTGTTTCAAGAAGCCTTGGAGAAAGATTATTTCTGCAAGCGCGCCGATGGATCCTATATGAAGGGCAAGGTATGGCCCGGCGAATGCTATTTTCCTGACTTTACCAACCCTGAAGTGCGTCAGTGGTGGGCTAGCCTGTACGGCGAGCTCATCGAGCAGATCGGAATCAAAGGGATTTGGAACGACATGAATGAACCCGCCGTGATGGAGGTGCCCGGAAAGACCTTCCCCAACGACGTGCGCCACGACTACGACGGCAACCCGTGCAGTCACCGCAAAGCACATAATATTTACGGAATGCAGATGGCGCGTGCCACCTATGATGGCGTGAAAAAGTTTGCGTATCCCAAAAGGCCATTTGTAATTACTCGCGCGCAGTACTCTGGAGGTCAGCGCTATACTTCTTCTTGGACCGGGGACAATGTCGCCACGTGGGAGCACCTTTGGCTGGCCAATGTCCAAGTCCAACGCATGTCCCTCAGCGGTATGGGCTTTGTGGGTACAGACATCGGCGGATTTGCCGAGCAACCCACAGGAGAATTGTTCACCCGTTGGGTGCAGTTAGGCAGTTTTCATCCGTTCTGCCGCGTCCATTCTTCAGGTCACCACGGCGATCAGGAACCTTGGTCGTTTAACGATGAGGTATTGGACATCACCCGAAAGTTTGTGCGCATGCGTTACGAACTTTTGCCTTATATCTACACCATGTACCACCAATATGTGCAGCATGGGACTCCGATGATCAAACCCTTGGTGTATTTTGATCAAACCGATACACAAACCTATTACCGAACGGATGAATTTATCTTCGGTGATCAAATTTTAGTGTGCCCCGTTCAAGAGCCCAATGCCTTAGGTCGACGTATGTACATGCCCCAAGGTGGATGGTATAACTGGTGGACCCGCGAATTGGTGCAGGGCGGTCAAGAGTTGTGGGTAGATGCTCCGTTGGATAAGATGCCGCTTTTTGTCAAGCAAGGGGCCATCATCCCTAAATACCCAGTGCAGCAATACGTGGATCAGATTCGCGTAGAAACCTTGAAATTAGAGCTGTACTTTAAATTGGGACGAGAACACTCCGTGGTGTTTGAAGATGCCCATGACGGGTATGACTACCACAAAGGAATGTTCTCCTTGAGAACCTTAAAGCTGTACGGCAAGGAACAGGAACTCAACCTGAATCAACACCGCGAAGGTGCGTTTGAGGTGCCCTTTAGCCGTTATTGCATCGAGTTAATCGGACTTCCATTCACCCCATCCAAGATTTGGATCGACACTGAAGAGGTTACTTTGACGGACGTTCAATTTGACCCAGTAGCCATGACCATTATGGTGGATAAGGATTTCCACGCTTTGGTGATCAAATAAACGCAGGTATGTGTTAAAAAAAAAGGCGCCCCTGGGGCGCCTTTTTTAGTGAATTAGTTATTCGAACAGTCCCGAAGACAAATAGCGATCCCCTCGGTCGCATACAATGCTGACTACCACTCCTTCATTCAGCTCCTCGCAAAGTTTTTGTGCCGCTATAGCTGCACCACCGCTGCTCATGCCGGAGAATATGCCTTCGTCTTGAGCCAGGCGACGCGCCATCTGGGCAGCTTCACTATCCGAAACTTCGATGATTCGATCCACCCGCTTGGGCTGGTAAATGGCAGGGAGGTAGGCTTCTGGCCATTTTCTGATCCCAGGTATTTTTGATCCGTCTTCAGGTTGAACACCGATAATCTGAATGTGTTTGGATTGCTCCTTTAAATAACAACTGGTCCCCATAATGGTCCCGGTGGTACCCATGGAGGACACAAAATGAGTCACTTTTCCCTGGGTATCCCGCCAAATTTCAGGGCCGGTAGTGTGGTAATGCGCCTTCCAGTTATCGCTATTTCCAAACTGATTTAAGGCAAAATATCCCTGATGCCTCACCTTTGCTTCTGCGTAATCTCTAGCGCCTTCAATGCCTTGTTCCGCTGAGGTCAGGGTCACTTGGGCTCCATAGGCACGCATGGTTTGCACCCGTTCAATGGTGCTGTTTTCGGGCATAACCAGTTCTATTTCTAGAC
>JAURGV010000310.1 GCA_030833605.1 Rhodothermales bacterium | reverse complement strand
TTCTTCGTCCGTCCACCCCCAAACATCGTTGAGGCGGACCCCACGGTTCATTTTCAAATCCTTCAGGGGCACAAACGAAACCAAATCAACATTTTCGCAGCCATATCCGTTTGCTACGCCGTTTTCACACTCTATTTCAGCGCCTGCGATGGGAGGTAAATCGGCAACAGGTCGATTGTAGGTGACGCTTGGCTGCCAATCGCCTTGCTCTCCAAGACGGTAAATCACCGCGGAACCCAACCCGTAATCATTTCCTGGCATTCCAATTACGGCTACCCCTCCCTCAATCGAAAGTGAGGCACCAAACTGAGTTCGGCCACCTTCCAATTCATTTTCGATGGTAGAAAGCAATGAAAACGATGAATCGTCGTACCGATAGACTGCGCCACCAAATTCATTTGCTAGCGGAGCTGAAATCCAGATTTCTTCGCCTGTAAACGCGATGGACGTGCCAAAAAACATGGGGCCAGAACCAGATCCCTCCGGACTGAGTTGGTGATTTAATACCCATTTACCGCCTTTTCGGGAATAAATCGATACCTGTCCGGCGCTTCGTAGAGCGCGGGGATTGGCAGCGAACACCATTCCGCCTTTCACAATCACCGAACTTCCCAATCTGTTTTCATCACCATCCGCAGATTCAATGGCTCCCAACACACGGTTGGATTGGGCCAGGTCAAAGAGGTCGATGCGACCCTTACTTGAGTCAAAACCGGGAGAACCTACAGCTAAAACGTTTTTCTCAGCGGCCACGCTGCTACCAAAAGTGGCGCCCGCTTCGGGTAGTGGAGGGACTATGGTGCCCGCACGGCTCCAGTTGGTTTCGGATGAAAAAAGGCTAACCTGTCCCACCTTACCATTTACTCCGGGCTCCCCAACCGCAATCATGGTGCCTGCAAAAGCGATAGAGGCTCCAAACTGACCTCCTAACCCCCCATCACCGATCAGCCTCGCGACTTGACCCCAATCGCCTGACGCATTTGACTTGAACACATACACGGCTCCTTCACCATCCATGGATCCTGGACTTGAAACGGCCAAGAAATCGCCGGAATAGGCCATTTGAGAACCAAACCCGTCGCCTATCGAAGCGTCGGAAGAAGCAAAAGTTTGCACGACCTCCCACGAACCTCGTTCGTTTTCGCGCAATACGTGGATGACCCCAGATCTGCTAAAGCCAGACGTTTCGGCAACTAAAATATCGCCATTAACCATCATGACGGTGCTTCCGTAGGCATCTCGAAACGATGATTCATGCGCATTTACGGAGGAAAACACAGCGAAAATCGAAACGAATAGGCAGGTTAGAATTCTCATAGCAGGGTTGTAGAATGGGGAAGGAATTCCATAAGAAACAAGAATATACACGTTGGGTCAACGTTCGAAAACAATTGATTTATTTGGGGCTTTTTAAGGAACCGTTCCGTCCTTATAATGGATATAAGACTAGTTTGTCCATATAAGAAGACCAATTATGGACTGCTTTGGGTACGATTCGATGAAAAAGGCCACTTTTTTACTATTCGGGATCGCTTTTATCCTACACGCAGGATGTGGCTCAGCGCCAACGGAGCAGGAAGAAATATCCCTCGGAACACCTGTTCTATTACTGCCCCTTAATAATTCGGATACCGCTGATTCCGTGTTGTTGGACTGGGATGATGTTCCGGACGTGAAACGATACCAGGTTCAAGTTTCCAAAAATGCCGCATTCACAGCGTTGATCTATGACGAAACAGCGGTAGGTCGATCTGAGGCCATTATTGGCGATCTAGAGCGCTTTGTCACACTTTACTGGCGAAGCCGCGCCATTGAGCTGGGCGGAATTACAGGAGACTGGTCCACCACGATGTCCTTTAGACCGGTTCGCCAGGCCTTTTTTGCTTCTTATCCTCAACAGGTTCTTCCCACTAACAACTCAAAAGGGCACGAGACAGACGTGATTCTTGCATGGGAGCCCGTACCGAATGCCATATCCTATCACTTGGTCGTTACCATAGATGAGGATATGTTATTGTACGAGGTTGACCTTGAAAATCTGAAATCGACCTCCTTCTTCCTTGAAGGACTCGTTTTGACGTATCCGTATTGGTGGAAGATTCGCACGTTGAGCGCAGAGGGATATTCGGATTGGTCTCCGATTTGGATCTTCGAAGTCAAGTTTGGTGAGAATTAGAGGATGCGACAACTGCTGCTGATAGGATGTCTTCTTTGGCTCACCGCAGGGTGTGATACAGGTTCTGGAACCATTGGCGATATAGAAACCGATTCATTTGAGTTGGACGAAAAACTGGAGCGTCTTATTACGCTAGAAGGACAGCGAAAACTAGACAACTTTATCCTCCCTTCGAGTACGGATTATTCCCAAATTCCGCAGGATCCTCGCAACCCATTAACGGCCGACAAGGTGCTGTTGGGGCAGTTGTTATTTCATGAGCCTGCCTTGTCGCTGTACACCAAGCGCGTGGAAGGACGCGGTACGGTTTCGTGTGCCACCTGCCACCATGCCAAAGCTGGCT
>JAURGV010000030.1 GCA_030833605.1 Rhodothermales bacterium | reverse complement strand
CAAATGCAGGCTGGTGGAGCCAAAATGCTGGTTTTACAGTTCCCTGTAAAACGGACTGGGGGCGGATTCGGTGGTTTTGGTGGCTTTGGAGGTCGCGGCGGGGCTGCGCAGGATCCTGAAAAACAGTACAAGGAAGCCATGGACAAACTCAATGAGATTTGGGACCGAGCTGAATTGTACGACAGCATCGTTTCGGCCTATGAATCGAGTCCGGCTGGAAAAGTACGTCCCGTCTATGCTCCTGAAATGGATGCTATTCGACCCGTATTGTCCGGCAAAGTCACTCTCATGGTTAAGGTAGAAGCGGAAGCAGAAATTTTAGCTGCGCTCGACTGGGTCAAAGCGCGCAGCATTAAGAAAGTCGTGTTTTCGGGCGTTTCAGAAGGCTGGAGGGTGGCTGATAAACTAGCTGCTGCAGGTATCTCGTGCTTGGTAGGTCCCATGCTCGCTACCCCAACGCGTAGTTCAGACCGCTACGACCGCGCGTATGCCAATATTGGCCTGATGGCTAATGCGGGCGTTAAGGTCGCGATTCGAAGTGGAGAATCAGAAAACGTACGCAATTTGCCGTTCAACGCGGGTTTTGCAGCGGCCTACGGACTTGGAAAAGAAGCTGCATTGCGCGCCGTTACCCTTGCTCCCGCTGAAATGTTTGGCATCGACAACGACTTCGGGTCGCTTACGGTAGGCAAAAAAGCGAATCTGTTCATCTCCGATGGCGATCCATTTGAAACATCAACCAACATTTTGGCGGTGTTTATTGATGGATTTAACGTGCCCATCGAAAGTCGTCATCTCGATCTTTACAAAGAGTTTTTGAATCGTGACGCGGGAAGGCTCAAACCGGTTGAAGTGCTCCCAGCTGATCACTAACAGCGTTTGTGAAATGCGGAATTAGATTCCGATAAATACTTAACCTTCGTTTCGTTTTATCTGATTCCATTCTGCGTCCATTTCCTCTAGCGTCGCATCGACTAAAGAAAGGCCCTTGGTTTCAAGGGCCTTTTCTACACCCTGGAATCTTCGAATAAACTTGTCGTTGGTACGACTCAGAGCATTTTCCGGGTTCAGTCCGGAGAGGCGGCTATAATTAATGAGTGCGAAAAACAAATCGCCTAATTCCGCTTCTTTTTTCTCTTTGTCCGCCCCAGATTCCACCAATTCCCGAAATTCCTGCAATTCCTCATCCACTTTCACCCACGCATCGCCGGGAGCTGGGAAATCAAATCCGACGCCGGCCGCTTTTTCCTGGATGCGAAAAGCTCTCAATAGGGTTGGCAGGTGCCGTGGCACCCCTTCCATGGCGGATTTCTTTTCGCCTTCTCTAATTTTGATGGTTTCCCAATTGGTTAGGACCTCCTGCACGTTGGCAACTTTCGTATCGCCAAACACATGTGGATGTCTCCGAATGAGCTTTTCTGACTCCGAATCAATTATGTCTTTAAGGTTGAACGTACCTTCTTCCGCTGCCATAACCCCATGGAACACAACGTGTAACAGGATGTCGCCTAACTCTTTCTTCAGACCATCCCAGTCTTGATCGTCAATGGCTTCAACCGTTTCGTAAGCCTCTTCTATGAGCAAATGCTTAACGCTTTCGTGCGTCTGCACTTTGTCCCACGGGCAGTCTCTTCTAAGCTGCCTCACGATGGCCACAAAATCGGCATAGGCCTCCAAGGACGATCCTTTCTCTTCAAACTCGGGGTCGTAAATCTTGCTGCTCATGGAGGCGTCTAATTTTTTTGTTGAAAACTTAAGCTAGGTATGACGGACGGTTGTCATTCTTTCAACCTATTTTGCACCCTCAAGTTACGAACCGAACCCTTTGGGCTCTATGAAAAGAGCACGTTAATTCAGCAAGGGGTTCATTAACAACCACACCCTTTGCATCTCCTGGTGGTTTCCGAAGATGTACAAACCCGGTCGTAGACCGATCGGGACGGCCGGTAATCCGGTGGACACCTATAAAATCGCCAGGGGCTCATGTAAATAAATTCAGGAGGTGTTTATGGCACGTGGAGTAAATAAGGTTATCCTTGTCGGTAACCTCGGTAAGGATCCCGAATTACGATATACTGGATCCGGTACCGCTGTATGCAATTTTAGTCTCGCGACCAACGAGTCGTACAAAGACGCTAACGGAGAAACTGTCGAACGAACCGAATGGCATAACCTTGTCGTTTGGAGCCGTTTGGCCGAAATTTGTAATGAATACTTGCGAAAAGGCTCACAAGCTTATTTCGAGGGATCGTTGCAGACGCGGTCTTATGACGATAAAGATGGTAACAAGAAGTATATCACTGAGATCAAAGTCAAAGAGATGATGATGCTCAGTGGTCGCGATTCAGGGTCCGGATTTTCGGACAATGATTCGTACGAGTCGCCAGCGAAAAGTCGGTCGAGCACTCCTGCACCTGCCAAAGCGGCAGCCGCAGCTAGTGACGACTATACGTTTGAACCTGACGACGACCTTCCGTTCTAAGGTTTATGATGTTTGAAGGCGCGGCGATTCATGAATCGCCGCGCCTTTCTTCATTATTCGAGTTCAGGTTTGGGGGTTTAATTGAAGATATTCGGCTTTAACGGCCGTCGATTCAAAACCTCGCTTGCATTTAACCCTAATCTTGAAGTAATTAGGGGCGCTAAATTTCCCGGAAATCAATCAAATACAACACATGGCAACTGCAAATCGCGGTCAATGGAGTGGAAAAACTGGCTTTATTTTAGCCGCAGCTGGATCCGCAATTGGATTAGGCAATATCTGGCGTTTTCCCTACACCGCTGGAGAAAATGGAGGCGGAGCATTTGTTCTCATATATCTAGCTTTCGTGATGCTTATCGGTATTCCGGTTGTATTGGCAGAACTTTCTATTGGTAGAAAAACCGAAAAAAACCCAGTTGGCGCATTTAAAGCCCTCGTCCCCAACTCTCTTTGGCCTTATTTGGGAGGCCTTGGCGTCCTAACGGGTTTCGGGATTCTCGCTTTTTATTCCGTTTTGGCAGGTTGGACCCTTTCCTACCTATATGGCGCGGTAACGGGTATTTATGGCGGGGTTATGAACGCCGAAGAAAGCGCGGCCTTGTTTACCCATTTAATCGGAGACCCGGTTTTAACCATCTCGCTTACGGCTGCATTCCTCTTCTTGACGGTGATTGTCGTTCGAAAAGGGGTTTCAGGAGGCATTGAAAAGGCAACCAAAATATTGATGCCACTCTTGCTTCTCATCCTCATCATTCTCGCCGTTCGCTCGGTTACCCTTCCTGGAGGATCTGAAGGACTGGCCTATTTGTTCACACCTGACTTTTCCAAATTATCAGGTACGGTAATCATGAGTGCCTTGGGACAAGCCTTGTTTAGCTTGTCGCTCGGTATGGGTGCCATGATCACATACGGCTCCTATTTCCCAAAAACAGAAAACCTCCATCAGGCGGGTATCGCTGTTGCCTTGTTTGACACGGGAATCGCGATTCTTGCCGGCTTGATCATCTTCCCTGCGCTCTTCTTTGTTGGAGTTGAACCAGGTGCCGGTCCGGGTCTCGTGTTTATCGTGCTGCCCTCCATCTTTGGAAGTCTGCCTGCCGGACAACTGTTCGCCATCGCGTTTTATGCGCTGCTAGCCATCGCCGCTTTAACCTCTACCATCTCACTGCTGGAGGTCGTAGTGGCCTATTTTGTTGATGAGAAAGGTTGGGACCGAAATAAGGCTGCATGGATACTTGGGGGCCTTTGTTTTGTGTTGGCCGTTCCATCATCGCTATCGAGCGGCGGTTCTGCGATGTTTACGGATTTCTTAGGAACGGGATTGAGTTTCTTGGACATCAACAACATTATCTGGGGCAACTACTCGCTAACCATTGGGGCCTTGCTGATTTGTTTGTTTGTGGGCTGGCAATGGGGTATTCCAACCGCCCTCGAATCGTTGGAGTCGAGCGGACACAAAATGCCGGGCAGGAATTTCCTCGGCTTTTTGATCAAAGTGGTTTGTCCGGTCGCGATTAGTATCGTGCTGATTTACATCATTGTGACCCAGCAGTATTTCTAATTCTTGACGGGGCGCACGTATTCGTGCGCCCCGTTTTCTTTATTTGATGTATCTTGGCGTTTGCTGGGCTACATCAATGAGCCTATTCCTGATGCTATTCACGAACGGAGGGGTTTCCTCTTTTATTTTGGAGCCGGACCGACTTCTCTCACATTTTGACCTAATGTTGGTTGCTTCCTTTCAGGGAGCCCCATTAGAGACGAGCTCAATCGTGTTTGGCATCCTCGCCTTGGTCGTGATGTTGATCCTGTCTGCTGTATTCTCGGGATCAGAGGTTTCCCTTTTTTCACTGGATGAAGGCCAAAAAGAAGAACTTCGTGAGGCTGAAGACGCTGCATCCAAGCGGGTGGTAAAGCTGCTCAAGCACCCCCGTGCCCTGCTGGTTAGTATTCTAATTCTGAATACCGTCGTAAATGTGGGTGCCGCCATCACGGCCGCAACCATTACCCATTCGGTAGCTACTCAAAACAACTGGAGCCCCGTTGTTACGGTGGTTTTAGAGGTCGTTGTTTTGACATTCCTGATACTGGTTATCAGTGAAATAACGCCCAAGCTAATTGCCACAAGGCATGCAATCGCCTATTCGAAACGTGTCAGTGGCTTGATGTTATTCCTACATAGCATTCTGACGCCCCTATCCTCGCTACTTTCGAGGTCGATGCAAGCCTTTCACGGTCGGTTCGAAAATATGGCCGATAAAATTTCAGCTGATGATCTAAAAACGATGGCTGAGATTGGGGAAGCCCACGGTTCTATTGAAGAAGAGGAACGAGCACTGATTCATTCCATTGTTGATTTTGGAGATACCAGTGTTAGAGAAATAATGATTAGCCGCTTAGACGTTGTAGCCCTTAGCGTTAGCGCTTCGGTGGCAGACGCCGTTGAGATCATTAAAAACCAAGGTCACTCTCGACTCCCGCTGTATGTTGAGCATCTCGACAATATTCTAGGAGTTGTGTATGCGAAAGATTTACTGCGGCACTTGAGTGAGCACCCCGACGAAAAACAATTGGATTGGACTCGATTAGCCCGGCCACCCATGTTTGTGCCCGTCGGTAAAATGCTGGACGACCTGCTCAAAGATTTTCAGGAAAAACGGACCCATATTGCCATTGTAGTCGATGAATATGGCGGTACGGCTGGCTTGGTGACCTTAGAAGACGTTTTGGAAGAAATTGTAGGCGAGATCCGAGACGAGCACGACGAAGAAGAGGAAGAACTGGTACAGCATCTTTCAGAAACGGAATATATGGTCGATGCAAAAATCGACTTGGACGATCTCTTTGAAATGCTCGAGATCAAAACGGACACCGAAGAATATGATTTCGAGACATTAGGAGGGTTTATGTACCACCTAGCCCGAGAAATTCCTAAGATGGGAGATACCTTCGAGCACGAAAATGTGATGTATGAAATTGCCGAAGTGGAAGGGCATCGAATTTTACACGTCAAAATGACCCGTTTGAATCAACCTTCCGACCTCAGTGATTCCTACGACGAAGGGTAGTTCCGTCTGAAAGGCGGTAGTATATTAAAAGGGTCGCCGCACACAAATTCCACGAAACCCCAAAGGAAAGATTGGCATTAAACCTTTTTTCCTTCCTGACCGCTCCAACCTCTGCACCATGCGTCAAATTCGCGAGTACTGTGGCATTTTCGGCATGTTTAACTCCGAAAATGCAGCCCATCAGATCTATCTCGGACTTCATGCGCTTCAGCACCGAGGACAAGAATCCGCTGGCATTGTAACCAGTGTTTACGACGAGGCCAAAGGTCGCAAGGTCATGCCTGTTCACAAAGGGAATGGGTTGGTTCTGGACGTGTTTAAGGACACCACGCTATTTGAGACCAAACTGCTCGGAACGTCTGGTATCGGTCACAACCGATATTCCACTTCCGGAGCTTCCGATAACCCAGCCAATATTCAGCCGTTTCTAGTCCATTACCGTGATGGCAATCTGGCTTTGGGTCACAACGGAAATATTTCCAACGCGAAAGAAATTAGACGCACCTTTATAGAACGCGGGACACTTTTTCAAAGCACGGCAGATTCAGAGCTGATCCTCCACCTGATTGCGCAAAGCACAAGACGCAAACAGATTGATAAAATTAGTGATGCGGTATCTCAACTTGAAGGCGCGTTCTCGTTGGTTATCCTTACCGATACAGCGCTGATCGCCCTTCGTGATCCGAACGGCTTTAAACCGCTGGCGATCGGCAAAATCGAACAACCCGGTAAGTCACCTGCGTATTGCGTAGCGAGTGAAACGTGCGCGTTCGACCTCATTGGCGCAACCTACGTCCGAGATGTTGAACCCGGCGAAATGATTGTGATCAATCAGGAAGGCGTTGAAAGTGGCGAATTTGAGTCCTACCAATTGGCTCGAAATAATGGAATTAGCCAATGCGTATTTGAGTACGTTTACTTTTCCCGCCCAGACTCCAAGATTTTTGGAGAAATGGTAGATAAAGTCCGACGGAAAATTGGTAAAGAGCTGGCCCATGATGCCCCTGTTCCAGAAGTTGGCCCAGGTGAAGAGCGGCCCATTGTGATAAGCGTCCCCGATTCAAGTAATACCGCTACGCTGGGTTACGTCTCGGAATGCAAAAAATTAGGCCAACCGTGTCGATATGAAATTGGTCTTATCCGAAATCATTACGTTGGTCGAACATTTATCGCTCCCGGCCAATCGGCCCGCGAGCAGAAAGTACGCAGCAAGTTCAACACGGTGGAAGGCGTATTAAAAGATCGCGTGGTCGTGATGGTTGACGACTCTATCGTGCGAGGCACAACCGCGAAGCAGTTGGTTCAGATGGTACGTAAAGCCGGAGCGAAAGAAGTCCACTTTAGATCGGCTTCCCCTCCCGTTATCAGTCCCTGTTTTTACGGAATGGACTTTCCCAGCCACGCTGAGTTGTTTTACAACCAGTTTAAGGGTGATCTCAAAAAGATGGAAGAATGGCTGGGCGTTGACTCTCTGGCCTATCTTTCTCAGGAAGGACTTCATCGCGCGGTTAAAGCGGCTAATGACCGTTCTCACGGGTACTGCGACGCTTGTTTCTCGAACAATTATCCCGTCCCTGTGGATATGGCCGTTTCAAAAGATGAAAACGAGTGGTAAATAACACATAGTTTTTGTGTAGGTATTTGTGATCCTAGTACAATTAAGACGCAAATAACTCTATAATTTCTGCTTTTCAGGCGCTGACAATACATTGTCAGCGCCTTTTTTGTGCTCTTTTATCCCGTTTTCCATAACAGACACAATTATTATGCTATTTATTTTATATAAATATACATACAAGTTGCTACCACATATATGTGTGCTTATATTCACAAATGTTCGAGCACAACCGAACAAAACATGTCATCGATTGCCCAACGATGACTCTTTACTCTTACTGGACCTCATCCACATAGCCACATGCGGAACCCAATTGACCGGGCAATTAAAACCATGACATACGGCGCAGGAGTCGTTGGTCTAATTGTTTTAATTGTATTTCAACTGCTCTAGCAGCCCAATTGAACTTATTTTTGATTAAAAGCTGGTTTGCACAACAAGCTTTTAATGCGCATCATTAGCACAACCCCTCAACGGTTGTGCTTTTTTATTTTGCAGTATCTACAGAATTGTTTTGACCTACAGATTTGCCTGTGAATAGCTCAAGTTCTCGTATACTTATAGTTGTGAATGTTTTCCGCCCAGACCTGGGTGGTGGCGTTCTGTTTTCCGACCTTTGTGAGGGGTTGCATGAGCGTGGGCACAAGATTAAAGTAAAATGTGCCGTCCCCTATTACCCACAGTGGAAGGACACTACCGGTAAAAATGGACTACAAATTTCTACAGATACCTCTCTTGGTTTTCCAGTAGAACGACACGGTCTATTCATCCCAAACAATCCAAATAGCCTCATTCAACGGCTTTTGTATGAAGCGTCGTTTTTCTTCTCCCTCCTTAGACGCTTACCCAAACGTCATGAATTTGACGCCATATTGGTATTTTCGCCCCTGATGGGCTCTGTTGCCTATGCGGTTTTAGCATCTTGGCGCTCCAAAGCACCAATTTGGCTCAACGTGCAGGACCTTTCAGCTCAAGCGGCGGCAGCGGGAGGCATTTCCGGAGGCGGAATCGTTTCAAGAATGCTCGTGAAGGTCCAAAACGCTCTTTTTCGTCAGTGTGATCTGTGGAGTACGATCTCAGCTCCTATGGTCGACACGCTCAAATCCATCGAAGGAGCACCTTCCCCGGTCGAGTATGTACCCAATTGGCTCCATGCTTCCCTTTCTGCTCATATTGCAACCTTGCGAGCGAAGGAAGAAACACCTGAAACGACCCCTGGACACGGAATTAAGCTTTTGTATTCTGGAAATCTTGGTGGAAAGCAAAACCTCTTGGCGTTCTGTCAATTTCTGCACACCCTCCCCATTTCGTTTCAGTTTACCATCCAAGCCGAAGGTGCCCAACTCGCGTCCCTTAAATCCTGGATTGATGAGGTTAGCGATGAACGGTTCACCCTGAAAGGTTTTTCGGACGAAGCAGGACTTGCTGCTGCACTTGCCGAAGCCGACTTCTACGTTATTACGGAAAAAGCCGGAGCAGGAAACTCCTTTATCCCGTCAAAATTGATCCCAGGAATCAGTTCAGGCACAGCCATTCTCGCCATTTGCGATTCCGATGGCCCGCTTGGCAGTGAAGTGAACGAATTTGATTTAGGCGCCCATTTAACGTGGGATAGACTATCCGAACTACTCCCCCTTTTCGAGGACGTACTAAACAATCCTCTGCGTCGAACCGTTTGGAGACAAAATGCCCTTGCCAGAAGTACGTTCTATAATCGAACTAGTGGCATAGATAGGTGTGTAAGCATTTTGGCAAAAGTAATCGAGTTGAAGAAGTAGGGTGTTCTCAATGAACGAATTGATCATGGTAGGAGATCGGGTCCTGGTCGCAGCAGAAGATGGCGAACGGAAAACCCGCACGGGCCTGGTGCTCCCTGCTTCCGTTGCAGAAAAAGAGAGGGTGCAATGCGGTCGCGTTATCAGCATTGGCCCGGGCTATGTAACGCCAAATCCAGACTTCAGTGAAAGTGATCTGTGGGCGCAGAACAAAGCGGCAGTCCGGTATCTTCCCCTTCAAGCGATGCCTGGTGATTTTGCTTTTTTCCTCCGGAAGGAAGCCATTGAAATCACTTTTAAGGAGAAAAACTTCCTGATCATTCCTCACGGGGCTATTCTAGCGCTGCAGCGTTCTCACGCCGACGATATTCTAGAAAACCTGGGTAGTCTTGACGATTTGGACCATCTCGACGACTATAACGACCGCTAAACTCGTCCCCTTCGGCCTCAGCCGGCAAACCCATCCATTTCAGTGCTTTCGATATTAGGACGCTAAACTAAGCGCTATCTCGGCCCGATCGCCTCGCATAGCGTTAGACAAGACTCTGGATAAAGCGATCAGCGCCAATCGTGTGTTAACATTGCGTTCGAGGAGGTAGCTAACCTGTTCAACCGCCTCGATCATGTAGTCGATTCGCGCGTCCGGCAAATTGCCCACAAATTTGGACAAGGTTTCTATTTGATCCACGTTTACGATAAGTTCCGTGCTTTGAGCGCCCGATAACAAAAACAGGTCGCGAAGAATCCCCAACATGACCAACAAAAAGAACTTGGTGTGTTCTCGGCCCATCGAGGATAGGGAATCAACTGCGGAAGTAACCACATCGCCTCGCCCCTGAAAACTCAACCTCAAAAAGCTAAGCACTTCATCTCGAACTAAGGGCAGTTCCTCACTTCCTGCGAGGTCCAGGGCTCGGCTCAACGAACCATCCGCCATTCTAGCGATCACCGGACCCGATTGTTCATCCACCAAATCACGCTGCATCAACGCTTCCGTGATCTCGGCGACGCTCAACGTGTCAAACCGCATTTGCTGACACCTTGATAAAATGGTGGGCAGAATATGATCGATCCGATCCGTCGTAAGAATAAAAACTGTTTTGCTTCCGGGCTCTTCCAACAACTTCAAAAAGGCGTTAGAGGCTTCCGTTTTCATTTTATCGGCATCCAGAATGATTCCTACGCGGTATTCACCCTCTACGCGATGAAAACTCATGGGTCGTCGAAGCGATTCGTTAACCATTTCGACCGAATAATAGACTTGCTTATTGGATGACGTGGCTGTCCCATCCAGCGTGGGGCGGCGTTGAAAGTCCACAATTACATACGGATCCTGGGCCAAGGCCATGAGCCGCGCCGAAATGTCATCGTGGGTTGCATCGTTGGTGGTTGGCATCAGAACGTGAATGTCCGGATGAAGCCCCTTCAGCGCCTTGCTGCATGGCCCACAGACGTTGCACGCCTCACCGTCGACCAGGGAAACACATTGCAACGCTCTAGCAAGCGCAAATGCGGCCGCTTTCTTTCCAACCCCATCCGGACCATGGAAAATGTACGCGTGTGCGACTCGACCACTAACCAGCGTTCGTTTCAGCGTGTGGACTACCCGTTCTTGGCCGACAATGTTGGAATGTTGCATACCTCTCAGACGATTGGGACTTCCGACTGATCCCGCCGTTTCCTGCCTTTTCTCAAGAGTTGCCTTTCCTTGCGACCAAATCAAAACGGTACAGCCGAATAGAGCCCCTATTTTGCTCGTGTCAGCCCGCCAGCCCTTCTGCTTTTCCTATTGCCATCGACCTTCCAAACCCGTTACATTGAAGAAATTAAACCCGTGACGTCAACATGGCCAAGAAGAACACATCACCTTCCGACAGCTCCCGTAGAACCTTTATTAAGAAATCTGCCGTCGGCGCTGCCGCTGCGATGATCGTGCCCCGGCATGTTCTGGGTGGGATTGGATACACAGCCCCCAGTGACCAATTGGTTTTGGCTGCGATTGGGGCGGGTGGAAAAGGCGCGAGCGACATACGTAACGCCTCGGTAGGCGGTCGGGAACGCGTTGTGGCGCTTTGTGATGTGGATTTTTCAGGATCGGCCGCTCGATCCGTTGAGTTGTTTCCTGATGCCAAGCTTTATGCGGACTATCGGGAGATGCTGGATAAGGAAAAAGACCTCGATGCGGTTACCATTTCCCTTCCCGATCACGGGCATGGACCGGCCGCTTCTCGGGCCATGGACCGAGGACTACACGTTTATGTGCAGAAGCCGCTGACCCACAATATTCGCGAGGCTCGCATACTGACGGAGAAGGCACGTCAGCAGAAAGTCGTCACCCAAATGGGCAATCAAGGAGGATCCAACCCCCTTCTAAACATGGTCCAAGGGTGGGTGGATTCCGGAAAGATCGGAAAAATTTCCAAAGTGCAGGTTTGGACCAACCGTCCGGTTTGGCCACAAGGTGGCTTAATGCAGGGACCCGATCCAAGCAAGAAACCTCAATCGCTGGATTGGGATCTGTGGTTGGGTGCGGCGCCCTACAGAGAATACACACCCAATTTGCATCCCTTTAGCTGGAGAGGATGGTGGGACTACGGCACCGGAGCGCTCGGCGACATGGGTTGCCACTTAATCGACATTCCTTTCAGAACACTTGGCCTGAAGTACCCATTGGATGCTGAATGCAGCGTGGGTACGGTTTATTCACAGATGTGGACACCGGACTACAGCCCAGAAGGCTGTCCAGCTTCGTCTTTCGTGACCCTACACTATGCGGCGACGTCCAAAAGCCAATCTCCTATTGAAATGACATGGAGTGATGGGGGCATTAAACCTTCCCATCCAGATATCATTCCCGCGGACCAGGATATGGGCGGACCCG
Organism: Rhodothermales bacterium; assembly: GCA_030833605.1. Lineage (GTDB taxonomy): Bacteria > Bacteroidota > Rhodothermia > Rhodothermales > UBA10348 > UBA10348. The sequence continues at coordinate 3,320 of JAURGV010000030.1, read as the reverse complement.
GCAGTGCCAATGGAGTCTTGATCATCGGCGAAAAGGGCATTATTTCCACTAACGTGAACGATAGCTCACCCATCATGCCCAAACTGTACCTCAATGACGGGACAACGGAGTTTGGACCGGAAACAGAGCCCAACCATGAACCAGAATACGGGCACCAGCGCCGATGGGTGGATGCCTGCAAAGCCGGATTTGGAAGTGCAGAGCACAAAGGACTTACCTCTTCTTTCGACTATGCAGGCCCCATGACCGAAACCGTGTTAATGGGCAATCTAGCCATCCGCAGCTATATGCTCCGCAGAGAAAACAGCAACGGGGGCATGGATTACTATGGTCGGAAGAAACTCCTATGGGACGGAGAAAACATGCGAATCACCAACCTGGAAGAAGCCAACCAGTTCGTGGGCAGAACCTATCGCGAAGGATTTGCGGTCTAAACGTTCGTTGGAAATCGGGGTCTATGAAGCAAGCTGGAAATCCTCCAAATGCTTTACTGTACCACGAATTCTTTAAACAAGCCCTTTGAGGCCGTGTTCGGTACTTCGGATATCAGCGCATATCGCCCTGGCTCAAGGATGACATTAAAGTAGCCCGTGGACCCTGCTGGCATTTCATTGAGCCCTCCCAAGAACTGTGCTGGAGCAGGGGTTTGCAATCCAGCAGCCCTAGTCCAGTCCATCCACTCTTGTAGATCACCGAGATTGAGCTCATCGGAGATCCTGACAACCTGTATATCGTGTCCAACGAAGTTCTCGTGCACTATTTGGTCACTGAAGCGCACGGCTACCGTCTGCGCACCGGAAACCATTTCACCCTCGATTTGGATACCATTTGTGCTTGAAATGTCCACTTGAACCGTCGCGATCGGCTCGCTAGCGCCCGAGGCTTCATCGGTTACTTTGAACTCATGTACCATTCCGTATACGTCGGGGTCGGGATTATAACTATGAAATACACCGCCTGTTTTTACGTAGCATTCCAAGAGGTACGTACCTGCTTCCAAATAAATGGTCGCCTCCGATACTAAATTCGGCGCCGTTAAACCCGGTCCTCCAAAGAATACAATCTCTCCAAACCACGCTTGTCAAAGGTATGGTGCCAGCAACGCGTGCATGTTATACGTAACCAGTAGCTTTTCTTAGAAACTGTCCCAAAGCGAAAAAAGCTTGGTCAGTTTTGCGACGATTAAATTGAGCAAAACCTTCTATAAATGGAAGAAACTCATTCTGATACTGCTCATATTTTATTCGATTGGTCGATCCAATTTCGCAAATCTTCCCCGATTGAAGAAAATGCATCGCGCGAAATGTGTGTTGGTCAAATATGGGCCATTTTGCTGGATTCAGACAGTGTAGGTAAAATATATTCCAAATTGCACCCCCTCCCTTCTTGTGGTTTAGGTATCGTTCCCTCAGATCACCCTCGTAAATCAGCGGATAGTTTTTGCGCATAATCTATCTCCATTAACGCGATAATGGTATCCAGACCAGACTCATCAATCGCTTTTGGTAGCCACTTTGTGATTCTTGGTTTGACAATTAATTGCAATGGGTTGATTTGTATGAACCGCTTCTCGACAAGCCATCTGAAATATGTCCTCAGGTGCCCGTAGCGTTTGTTCTGCGTAGCTTGAGCAACTGACCCATCGTAGATGAAGTTCATTAACACGGATTCTCCTATAGCCTCTGGTGAAGCTTCTGGATCAACCCGTTTGCAGATTCCGTTTAGCAAATCTGTGTATGTACGAATTGTATCCTCACTTCTTTGCAATGCAATTTTTGAATTAAGGAATTCTTGGATACAGGTGGTCCACGTTATAGACCTTAATTTTTCTCTATTGAGGTGATTGTATTGAGTTGGTGTCTGAGTCCAAGGATCATATCTGCCTATTTGATACTCCTCCTCCAGATACTTTAATCGAACCAGTGCCACACGTTGATTTTTAGTCTTTAGCGTGTAGCGTTTTCTTTTCGGATTCTTTGATGCGTCATAGAACTCTACATAATAGATTCCATCGCGTTTAATCAGTGTCATTGTGATTTAGGTATTTCATCACAAAAAATATCTGTGTCACAAAAATGTGTACAGTTTGCAAAAGGCACCCAAGTCACATCCATATCGTGAAGAACCTGCTGAACCTGACGACTGGGATCCAACATCCATTGATACGAGTTAGAATGTGCTGTATCTTCGGTCCGCCCTTTGAAACGGGGGCAGACCTCATGGCGAGGTAGCTCAGCTGGTTAGAGCGTCGGATTCATAACCCGGAGGTCGAGAGTTCAAGTCTCTCTCTCGCCACCCTCGAAGGCCATCCTGTTCACGCAGGGTGGCCTTTTTTGTTGGGTAGTCCTCCTGATTACATTCGACTCACCACAGTTCTCTGTACAGTAGATACGTCTACTCTCTGCTCGATTAGGTAGCACTTGACAACGCAATATACCCAAGCAGTCAGAGTTGGGCACTCTCGGGAAGACCTTACAGCCCATGCAAGTGCGCTACCGTCCAATCAAGGCTCTGCAAGACCCTAGAAGTGCGTTCTCAAGGGGCGGTGCTCAGCGAGTTCTGCAATAGTTCTGCAGTTCTCTTACACAATCATACCGTGCTGTTCTAAATATGTAAAGGAAGTTGTATGATGAGTGGCACCACACAGCAATATCAGTACCGACCCATGAAAGTCACCAACCTAAAGCAATTAGCGCTTGAGTTCATCGTAATATTTCTTGGCGTAAGCGCCTCATTCGGAGTTACCAGTTTTTCTCAGATGCGATTCGAAAAGACCGAAGAGAATCGACTTCTAGAAGCCCTGACCACTGAAATCGAGACAATCAGAGAATACGAGGCGAGGGCCTCACGAGACGTTTCGGATGACATCGCGATCTATTCCGAACTACTTAAGTCAGAAGGCATGACAGATGGGGCTATAGGGGCTGTCACTTCCAGCAAGACACGAATAGAATTCAGTTTATTCAACAACAGCTTGTTCAGTCCCCCAACCGAGACGTATGCAACGCTCATCGCCAGCGATGGACTCAAATACATCAGATCAAATGCCTTGAAGACGGCATTGACGAACCTACATATCCGAAGTCAAAGTCGTGTTACGACAGGCCTTGCTGAAGAGCGACTTTTGAAGTCCACTCTTTTGGACGAATTCCTTTCGAGACATCCCTCTTTTCTCGTTCAGGCAAGTGACACGAACGTCAGCGTCGATGAATATCTCGATACGCTCTCCCGCGTCCTTCGAGACAACCAAACGGTCAGAGCCGCTTTAGGGATGCAGCTTAAGTACCTGAAGAGTAAAAAAGCTGCGATGCAGCTGTACA
>JAURGV010000309.1 GCA_030833605.1 Rhodothermales bacterium | reverse complement strand
CTGAGCGCGTACAGGACGCAGCCGAGGAAAATGGGATAGTGGCTCATTTTATTGGATCAATCGGTGGTTCTGCATTTTCAGTAGAAATTGACGGAATATCCTCGATCGAATCAACGCCACAGCAGTTAAAGGATATCTACGAAACGGCCATTCCTAACTTGATGGCGAAGACTAATTAAGCGTAATGTGCGGTGGGATTTTTGCTCGTGTAGCAATCTGTAACACTTCACACTTTGGGGCAACATAAGGCTCCATAAGAAAGATTATAGACCATAGAATAACGAGGTAACTCATGGCAGGAGACGCCAAATACGTAACAGTAACAGATGCAAATTTCGACGCAGAGGTTTTGAAATCTGATTTACCAGTGCTTGTAGATTTTTGGGCCACATGGTGTGGACCATGCCGCATTATTGCACCCGTGATTGAAGAATTGGCGGTAGAATTGAACGGCGTGGCCAAAATCACGAAAATGGATGTGGATCACAATCCGCAGACGGCCATGAATTTTGGAATTCGTTCGATCCCAACCCTTCTTTTCTTTAAGAATGGAACCGTTGTAGACCAATTGGTTGGTGTTGCACCTAAGAAAGTATTGCTTTCCAAATTAGAAGCATTGGCCAAACAGCCAGCTTAATTCAGCACGACACATGCAAGGGATTGATTTTAACGGTGCCGAACATCGTAAGGTAACTATTATTGGTACGGGCCCAGCAGGGCTTACAGCTGCCATTTATTCAGCTCGGGCCAACCTGTCGCCGTTGGTTATTCAGGGTCCGGAACCGGGTGGTCAATTAATTACCACCACGGACGTGGAAAACTACCCTGGATTTCCAGACGGAATTATGGGGCCAGAGATGATGCAGAAATTTGAAGCTCAGGCTTCACGTTTTGGGGCAGACTTACGATGGGGCACCGTTACGTCCGTTGATTTTTCCAAACGGCCATTTAAGTTGGTTGTGGACGAAGAAACCCCAGTGTTGTCGGATACCGTGATTATTTCGACAGGCGCATCGGCACGATATTTAGGCCTTAAAAACGAAGCTCGTTTATTGGGTCACGGTGTTTCCGCTTGCGCTACATGCGACGGAGCTTTCTTCCGTGAGCAAAAAGTGGCTATTGTGGGCGGTGGCGATACCGCGATGGAAGAGGCATTGTTTTTAACACGATTCGCCTCAAAAGTGTATGTAATACACCGAAGAGATGCATTTCGGGCATCTCAAATCATGCAAGACCGCGTTTTGGCCCACGATAAAATCGAAGTGCTTTGGAATACCCAAGTGGTGGACGTCCACGGCGACAAAGTAGTAACAGGAATTGAACTAGCTGATCCGGAAGGAAATAACAAGCGAACGTTGCCTGTTGATGGACTGTTTGTTGCCATTGGTCACAAGCCCAATACGGATATCTTTGCCTCGAGTATTGATCGGGATGAAACGGGATATATTGTCACCAAACCCGATTCGACCTACACGAACATTGAGGGCGTGTTTGCTTGTGGCGACGCACAAGACCACGTTTACCGTCAGGCCATTACGGCGGCAGGTACTGGATGCATGGCAGCTATTGATGCCGAGCGGTGGCTCGCCGATCAGGAAGGCTAAACGCCGAGTCTGGTTGAAGCTATTTCACGAAAAGGTGCTTTAGCACGAACCACACGTTTTCTTTTCTCTCACGCAATCGACGGGAGAAGTACGGATACCACATGTCGCCGAAAGGAACGTAGACACGCATCCCAAAGCCTTCATCAACAATGGCTTGCTGCGTGTCGGTTCGGATGCCAAACAGCATTTGAAACTCAAATTTGTCGGTTGAGATGTTGTTTGATCGTACAAACGTCTTCGTGGCGTCAATCAAAATATCGTCGTGGGTGGCAATACCTGGATAACGGCCCTTTGTGATAAGCGTCTCCATGTGCTCTAGATAGCGCTCCCGAATGGTTGGCATGTCTTGATAGGCCAACTTCGCCGGTTCTTTGTAGGCTCCCTTGCACAACCGCACGCGTGCATTTAACTCGCACATGCGGGCTACGTCGTCGGCTGTACGTTTTAGATACGCTTGTAACACGATACCGACGTTGTCAGGATACAAGGCATGGACTTTTTCAAAAATAGAAACAGTCGATTCGGTAACGTCCGTTCCTTCCATATCGAGGCGAACAAACGTGTTAAACTCTTTCGCCGTAGTTAGCACTTCATGCAGGTTGTCGATACAGAACGACTCGTCAATCTTTTGCCCCAACATGGACAATTTGATAGAGATGTTTTTGTCGATCTTTCCACTTGACGAATCGATCGCTTGAACCAGCGAGATATAGGATTCTTTGGCTTCAGTGGCCAGTTTAGGGTCGCTGATGTACTCACCTAGCAGGTCCAACGTCGTAAAAAGCCCGCGAGAACGCAGATCGGCTGCAACAGGTAACGTTTTTTCGACCGTATCAGCGGCGACGAACTTCTTGGCTAGGAAAAAGGGCAGCTTCATGCGAGAGGCAATTAAAAGTGGGCAAATGAGTTTCGACAGGCAAG
>JAURGV010000308.1 GCA_030833605.1 Rhodothermales bacterium | reverse complement strand
TCAAGCCCTTGACCATTTCATTCATTTCCTTATTCGCTTAATGCCACTAGAATCAGACACATTGGTTGACATCCCCATCGCTTCACCCTCTTCAAATGGAAGGGCGTTAACGTTGGATGGAATTAAGAAACCAATTGAATCTGAACTCGGTCAATTCAAAGGATACTTCCGTGATGCCATGCGCTCGGACGTGTTCTTATTGGATAAAATTATCCAGTACTTGCTACGCCAAAAAGGAAAACAGCTTCGCCCGATTTTGGTGATGTTGAGCGCACAAGCGGCTGGAGGGATTCAAGAGTCTACCTACCGCGGCGCGGCCTTGGTTGAACTGCTCCACACGGCTACGTTGGTCCACGACGATGTTGTAGACGGTGCGGACAGACGCCGTAACATGTTCTCTATCAACGCTTTATGGAAGAATAAGATTGCGGTCTTATTGGGTGATTTTCTTCTTAGCAGGGGCCTTTTACTAGCGCTCGACCACAAGGACTATACCTTTTTACATATCGTATCCGATGCCGTAAAGCGCATGAGTGAAGGAGAAATTCTTCAAATCGAGAAGGCACGAAAACTGGATATTGACGAGACGACCTACTACCAAATCATTTCCGACAAAACAGCGTCACTGCTAGCCGCCTGTACCTCGTTGGGGGCTGCAAGTGCGGGGGCATCGGAAAAAGAAGTAGAAACGTTTAAAGCGATTGGCCAAGCGCTAGGTATGGCCTTCCAAATCAGGGATGACCTCTTTGACTACGGTATCGCCGATGTGGGCAAACCGCTTGGCAACGACCTACAAGAAAAAAAGCTGACGCTTCCACTGATCCATGCATTGTCAAATGTGGATCCGAAAGAACGGAAAAAAATTATCCGGATCGTTCGGAAGAAAGTTAAAAGCAAAAAGGATATTGCAGAGGTTTCGGCATTCGTTCATGCCCAGGGTGGAATTAACCATGCCACGGATAAAATGAACGCGTTTGCAAACGAAGCCCTAACGCTGCTAGAAAACCTTCCCTTTACGGATGCTCGGCAGTCCTTAGCGGATTTGGTTCAGTTTACCATTAACCGAAAAAAATAGCGGCCTCTTGGGTGTTACCGCTGCGGTTAGGCCCCCTTCAAAAACGCAATGGCAGCGTCGTTGAAAAGATCGGGCTTCTCAATATTGCACACATGTCCAACGCCCGGAATAACCTCCAAAAAGGACATCGGTGTGCGTTGTACCAGTGCGCGGGCCGGTGGCAAAAACATGTAGTCCTTCCCTCCCATCAGGTAAAGTGACCGAAAAGGAGACGTTTCCTTCATCCAGAATCGCAGTTTTCGATTTACTTCAGGTACTAACTGTAACCAGCGCCTAAATTCTTCAGGCGCTACCCTTTTCGCCTCTCTTTTGAAGACTCGGCGTGCTTCTTGGGCTTTTTTACCCGGCATGATGATCCATGCAAAGGTGGAATACAATTTCCGAAACGGTACCACATACTTCAGCGCCTGTCCAGCCACAATGAGCACACGGGCCCACGTGGTAAATCCTACTACCGCGCCGGCATAAATGATTGACTTAACACGCTCTGGAGCTAAGTCGGAAACTGCCCGAATAAGAATGGTGCCCAGTGATACGCCTACAAAATGCGCGGCTTCTATGCCTTCTTTCGCTAAAACATGTACAATATCCATCCCTAAGGCGTCGACGGTATACCGAGGATTATCGCCGTGATACGCATTTGAGCGGCCATGACCCCTTAAATCAACCAAGAGCACATTGAACTCTTTCTGAAAGGCTCTGATCTGCTTAAACCAAACGGCAGAACTACCGCCAGCACCATGTACGAATACCACCCAATCTTTTTGCAGATGGGCTTGCGGGTCCTGATTACGTTCTGCCTTCCCGGAGTGGGTCTTTCCGGTTTCAGCGTAAAAAGTTTTGTACGAGAGCATCGATTAAATTCGGAAAAGCGTGTCGCAGTATACGAACGTTCGTCCTTCAGGTTATTACCTTTGAAACGAAGTCATTCATTTTTGCAAAACCTCCGATGAAAGACGGAATAAAGTTGGCGATTAAGGACATCTAGAGCGATTTTGCAGTATGAAAGAAATTCATTCCACTTTTCAGTCCGTTTTTGGCGATGTGCCGCAAGTGGTTTCCTCTGCTCCGGGTCGAGTGGAGGTATTGGGAAATCACACCGACTACAACGGCGGCACGGTGGTCGGAGCGTGTATTGACCGAAGGCTCTCTGTCGCACTAAAAAGACGAACAGATGACGTAATTCGCTTACGACGCTCCGATGGCCATGAACCCGTTGATACCACTGTTGCCGAATACAGCTCATCTGATCTACCTCGATGGTCAGCCTATCCCTTAGGCGTTTTTGATGAGTTTCGAATGCTCAAGCGAGACCTCAAAGGGTTCGATCTACTGATTTCGTCAGAGCTACCCACGGGAGAAGGGCTTTCAAGCAGCGCTGCCTTTGAGCTTGCCTCCGCGTTGGCGCTACAAGCCGTTTCGGATATCCATCTTCCTATGCAGGGTCTCGTCGGCCT
>JAURGV010000307.1 GCA_030833605.1 Rhodothermales bacterium | reverse complement strand
TATTAGGCGAGGAAGTACGTTTTCCCGCATGAAAATCTTCATTTCATGAGGTATACCTGGAAGGGCCACGATCAATTTATTATCTCGTTCGCAAATTAACGCCGGTGCCGTTCCCGCTGAGTTCATAACAGCCTCGAACCCTTCAGGTACCATCGCTTGGCCTCTGTTGGAAGGGGGCATGGTCACGTTCCGGCGTCTATATCTGGACTCGACCTGCTCCAAAACCGCCGTATTCATTTTCAACTCGGCATTGAAATAGCGAGCTAGGGCAAATTTTGTAATATCGTCGTGCGTGGGGCCTAGGCCGCCCGTGATAATGACGATGTCCGCGCAATCGTGCGCCAAGTCTAGGGCTTTAAGCACGGAGGGCATTTGGTCCCCGACAGTCAGGCTCATTGCCACCTCTACGCCCAATGCCGTCAATTCTGATCCAATCCAAGCGGCGTTGGTGTTTACAATTTGGCCAATCAGAATTTCATCGCCAATCGTTAAAACGCATGCTTTCAACTTACGCTCCTCCGCGTTGGGTGGACCATTTTTCTGGGTCTTGATACCACGCAGATAGGGAGATCAAGTCCTTTTCGGCGAGCAATTGTTGCCGACCCGCTTCCTTTAAAAGTGTGGGGAAATCCGAAAGCGTATACAGGTCTACCCCAGCCTTTTCAAACGCATCCGTAGCGGCCTTCATTCCATAGGTGAAAATGGCCAAAACCGCTTGAACTTCAACACCAGCGTTGTTTAACGGCTCCAAAACGGCCGTAGAAGACATTCCTGTAGAAACCAAGTCCTCAACAACCACGGCTTTTGAACCCGGTTTGGCCAACCCTTCAATTTGATTCCCTTTTCCATGTCCTTTCGGGGCAGAACGGACATACGCCATGGGTAGGTTCAAATTACCAGCAAGCCAAGCGGCATGAGGGATGCCAGCCGTGGCCGTTCCAACCACCAGGTCACAATCAATTTTGTGGGAAGCCATCACCGCTTCAAATCCTTTGGCAATGAGCTCCCGTACTGCCGGATAGCCTAATGACAGCCGATTATCGCAATAAACAGGTGACAACCGACCAGATGCCCAAGTAAATGGTTTAGAAGGCGCGAGGGAAACAGCTCCAATTCTTAGTAATTCCGATGCAATTTTAACGCCAATCGAATGGGTCGCGTCAATCATCCGCTAATTCCCGATTTATGAAATAGATGTAGCCAGTGTAAATCGTTACGATGGTCACGACCACCAGCGACCAGAAAACAAACGGACTATTTAACACCATGTCAGACCACTTCCCTATGCTACCGCCTACTTTTGACCCCGTCATAATCAATAACAACGCAATCAGAAACGTGAGCTGAAACGTGGTTTTCCACTTGGCGGCACTCGATGTTTTTAACGTCACTCCCCTCTTTTTCATGACAATTCGCAATGCCGTCACCGACAAATCCCGAAGGGCAATTAGCGCCACTAACCACCACGCTACGGCGTTGGGAAGTATAAATATGAGGGCTACAAAGGTGCCTAGTACCAGCACTTTGTCTGCAATGGGGTCTAAAAATTGACCCAGCTGAGACTTTGCTGCAAATCGACGAGCCACTTTCCCATCGGCCCAATCCGAGATAGAAGCAATAATGAATAACGTGCAGGCCCAAGCCGTTCCTGCGAGGGTATCAAAAAAGAGCAAAACTAAGAGGACTGGCGTGACTAGGATTCTTCCGATTGTCAACGCATTGGGCAAGTGCTTCATAGGTCACATAATTCTACCCCTAATATAGTAGACAGAAAATTCTAGAACAGTCGTCCAGGCATTTTGAGGAATCATTTTTAATCCGTGTCACCCAATTCGAGTCCGATTATGACAGATTGTCTGAATACTCGAAACGGCATTGTTCTTGTTTATAGACTGCACAGTGGCTCTAGAAGCCTCTTTCTGACATTGTGGCAATAAAAACGACTGCAGTTCAGTAACCAGTTTGCTTTGTAATAAAAAGAAATGTCCTCGCAGCCATGGGAAAAATAATTGGAATTGACCTCGGTACTACCAACTCAGTTGTAGCCGTTATGGAAGGTGGTGAACCTGTCGTTATCACCAACGCGGAAGGTGCTCGTACCACTCCTTCCATCATCGCGTTTAAGAAAGATGGTGAACGCCTGGTTGGTGCTCCTGCCAAAAGACAGGCCATCACGAACCCGCATCACACCATTTTTTCCATCAAGCGTTTTATGGGACGCAAGTTTGGAGAAGTAGGATCGGAGCTAAAAACCGTTCCTTACGAAGTGGTTAAAGGCGACAACAACACGGCTCGCGTCAAAATTGATGACCGTGTGTACACTCCCCAAGAAATTTCTTCCATGGTCTTGCAGAAATTGAAGCAAACCGCAGAAGACTATTTGGGCGAAAAAGTGACGGAAGCCGTGATTACGGTTCCTGCTTATTTCAATGATGCTCAACGTACCGCTACGAAAGAAGCCGGCGAAATCGCTGGTTTGTCTGTACGACGCATTATCAACGAGCCTACCGCAGCCGCTTTGGCTTATGGGCTC
>JAURGV010000306.1 GCA_030833605.1 Rhodothermales bacterium | reverse complement strand
GGTTACGCTTAACCCATTAAGGTTCATTGCGACCATTCTCGGGGTGCTGTTCGTCCTGTTTTTGTCGTTTCAAGCCATTCTATTGTTTACCCCGTTAAGAAACAGTCTTCCTGGGGTAGGAACTGAAGACATGAAGAGTGACGCGCGGCAAAACGAATTGCGCATTCAAAGTATGGCGGACTCGCTCGCCCTCCAGGAAGCCTATTTAAAACGACTTAGGGACATGATTCTGGGCAATGTGGAAAATATTCCGCTTGCAAAAGATGAAGAGGAGTCCATCACTTTTGAAGATGGGTCCAGTTTGGCCAATTTGCCCATCCCGGAAGCGTCCAAAGATTGGGAAGATCATGTTCAACCGGCATTACCCATTTCCCAGCTTAGCACACGGTCATTGGCTGGCAGCGATGTTTCATCGTCATCTGCAGGAGGATTGGGAAAATCTGGCCCCAGCTATCTGTCTTCCCTTTCATTTCCTGTGTACCCGCCCGTTTCTGGTCTGTTGACGCGCGGATTTGATGCCCGAACGGGTCATTTTGCCATAGATATTGCGGTTGAAGAAGGAAGCGCCGTACGAAGTATTGGCGATGGGTATGTTGTTTTGGCCGATTGGTTAAATGATGGTGGTCAAGTCATTGCAATTGCACACGCTGGGGGTTTTCTTTCGGTATTCAAACACAACTCTAGTTTGTTAAAACAGGTCGGCGATCGAGTGCGGGACCGAGAAGCCGTAGCACTTTCTGGGAATTCCGGCGAAATAACGTCAGGACCCCATGCCCATTTTGAGTTGTGGCATAATGGACTAGCACAGGATCCTCGGGCCTATGTTTTGGGTTGGTAACCCAACGAACAACTGATAAATGTAGTCATGGCAAAAAATTTCGCACCGGTTACGCCGTCTCAAATCAATTTAATTGCACCTGGAACGCACGTTGAGGGCTCACTGAGCGCCAAAGACGATACACGCGTAAGCGGTTCGCTAAAGGGTGTGTTGAAGGTAGACGGCAAAGCTATTATTGCGACTGAGGGCAGGGTCGAAGGTGAAATTCATGCCGAAGATGCAGATATTGCAGGCACTCTCATTGGCGACATCTTTATTAAAGGTCGATTGGTGTTAAAAGAATCGGCAAAAGTTCAAGGGACGATTCGCACGTCACGACTGATCGTGGAAGAGGGCGCTCAGATTGATGGCATGTGCCATATGGGCCAGCTGGATAAGTCTAGAGCTGATGCTTTGAAAAATGGAATGAACGGCGGAAATGGAAAACCGGCCGATGCCGCGACTCCAAAATCTAGCGCATTCGCTTTCGGATCCGGTGACTAAACCACCCAAATGGCAACACAGCCTGAATGATGCTTCGCCGTATCTCACCATTGGGATCAGTTTGGCCGGGGCGGTTTTGGTTTACGTTGGCATAGGATATTTGATCGATCGGTGGATGGGTACCTCCCCGTGGTTTCTGTTGTTAGGAGGTGTATTTGGCATCATAACCTTTTTCATTCAACTTATCAGAATCACGAAGCAATTGTCGTCTCAGGATCAAAAAAGAAAGGCTGACGAAAAGGCAAACAGATCAAGTGCCGAGCCATAGGTTCACCTTTTTTTCACCCCTTTCATCCTTCCTTTCATTCATAATTCATCCCTCTAAAGCGGTTCGCGCGGCATTCAGTCCGTAATTTTGGGGACTGAAAATTGTTCGCTCAGAATCCGACATTGAGAGTTTTTGAATGACTGAAGGCGTTTGGCTAAGCTGGCTCGTGGGAGCAGGAATAGCAGGACTTTACAGTCTGACGGCCCTTTGGTTGGGAAAAATCGCTCTGCGGTCCTCGCAGCGGACGTTTTTGATGATTGTGATGGGAGGAACGGTGGCGCGCATGTTCGTCACGCTTATTATTCTCACCGTCATCATGCTTTTCAGCCCGTTACAAACGACAGGATTGTTGGTTGGTTTTTCGATCGTTTTTGTGATCGGACTTACTGCCGAAGTGATGATTCTACACCGTCGACAAGCCTTATTGGTGAAGGAGTCGGAAGTCAAGACCACAGATGATTAAAAGAGCTTTCATATTTCTGATACTAGCGCAAATCGCCGGAATGGCAGTGCCGCGCGTAGTCTTCGCCTCCGATGAGGAAGGGGACTTTGATGCTCTACATCATAGCGCTAATGCGTATTATTTGGACTTTTCTCCGATAGGTAAATTTGAGTTACCTCGCATTTTTGTGGTTCAGAATAAGGAAGGTGGGTTTAGCCTTGAGTTATTCAGATCGACCACCTCAGCGATTCGCAACGGACACTATTCGGTTGAAGTGATCCACGCCGCTAATGAAGAAGCTGCGGAAGATATACTAGGTGAAACCATTGGACAGGGTGAGTCGGAACCCGTACACGCTGAAGAAGCGGTAGAGGGGGATGATCATGTTGCTGCATCGGGTCAAGTACCTCTAGCAGAATTAGAAGGCCATTTGTTGGCCCCCGATGGTGGTCACATTGTTTTAGATCTTTCCATTTCCCGCCATTTGTTTTTCGCTTGGCTAGCCA
>JAURGV010000305.1 GCA_030833605.1 Rhodothermales bacterium | reverse complement strand
GGATCGGCCGTAGTAAACAATTTTATTTGCTACGGCAGTCAGGTTTTGCTTTTTGTCGTGTTGTTCGCGTCCGACTTCCCCATCACTATTACACTAGTATTTGTGGTATTGGGCGCCTCATCCCTGCTTGCATCGGTAGTCGGTGTTTGGCAGCTAAAAAACACGTTTTCCGGCTTTTTCTCTATTGATGCCTCTTTTCGTCAGACTACATCGAAAATCTGGAATTTCGGAAAATGGCTCGTATCGGGCGAATGTATTGGATGGGTGGGTCAAAACGGCAGCACTTGGATAATAGGTGCTTTTATGGGAGCGCCATTGGTAGCTGGTTATCGCGCCTCCACCTATGTAACCAATCTTCTCAATCCTCTTGATCTATCCATCTCGAATTTCATCCCTGTTAAGGCCGCCAAAATAGCGAGCGAAAAGGGTCGGCCAGCCATGCTAAAGTGGCTAAAAGAACAAGCATTGCTGTATTGCACGCTATATGCCGTCTTGGTTTTGGGGATTTCAATCGGTTCGATCTACTTGTTGGATCTATTTTTTGATGCCAGATACGTAACGGAATTGTTCGCACTGGTTTTGGCCATTTCGGCCGTTGGCCGGTTTATGGGCTTTGTGGCCAATTTCTCCAGATTAGGGCTCATTGCCACGGAAAACACTCGATCAATAATGGTCTCACAAATCCTGTCGTTGGCAGTTTTTGGAACCGTGAGCATTGGTCTAATCGCGTGGCTGGGCATCACGGGAGCCCCTCTGGCTAGAATCGTGCTGCATATGGTGGTTGGAGCCTATCTGACCTCGACGCTACTGAAAAAAGAAGACACGCTCCTCGTCCACCAAAAAGATGGGGTGAGCGCATGACGACATCATTACCATTAATTGGCCGCGGATCAGAAGCTGATGTTTACCTAGATCTTGGTAACCATAAAGTTATTAAACGATTTGATCGTCTTTCTGCTGAGGTGGCGTCCGGTAAGGCGTCTAGTGAGTTTGCGAAACTGACGGAAGCTCATACCAGATTGAAAGGAAGGATTGATGTCTCCGTTCCTGTGCCCATAGCCCTCGCCTCCGATGGCAAGGGGTTTGAAATGGAATTCATTCCAGGTACTTCGCTACTGTCGCAATTTCTAGCGGGTAGCCTAGCAGGAAATGAACGGGTCCGTTTAGCCCAAGCAATGGCGCAGGGCTTGATGATGCTAAATAGTGGGGAACGCTTTTTACAACCCGATTGCACATTAGACCACATTTACCGCCGCGAGGATGGTTCGTTGACCTTTTTGGATTTCGGTAATGGTTCGGATGAACTAGAAGGCATCGCCAATCATAATATGCGAGGAGTAGTCGCAGAACTGATCGGAAGCACGATTTATGAATGTTCTCGCAGTAGCCGTTTTACCAATGGCGTTCGTTTAGTCGAAATAGGTCGTTTTATTCGGGCTATCCTGGCGGAATTACAGATTGATTTTGATGTCGACCTAGAGCGTAAGGCCCTAGAACGGGCAAAATATAGATATTCCAAAGGCTCACTTGTACGGAAGATGTATTATGGGTTGGCCTCCAGACGGGTTGTTCATCATGTTTTTTCTGGCCTTCGGAATGGCGGTGAGGCGTGGGCTGCTGCTAATGCCGGCTTAGCCGCTGCACAACGACGCAATGAAATGGAGACGGTGGCTGACCTTCGCGGCGGCGAAGCCGCCGCGCCTAGTTCTATTCAGAGCGGGTTCATCTCCAATAAATCACCCGAGCTGGAAGCGTTATTTTTTGTAGTTGGAGACTTCCCCGAAGATTTATCCGTGCTCAACAATGGCATCCATAAGGCTGTTTTCGGCCTTGTGGAAGGCATTGCTAGATCAAAGAAAGAAATCTCGGATTCGGGATTCAGCGAGCGAACTGCCGAAGGCGCCGATGGAAGCACGAGCGAAACGTATACCGCTCCACCCTCTCTGTACATATTGGCGGTCGGAAGTCGCAATTTTGAGCAGGTGCAAGACGGTTTTACGATTCGTTATTTCACGTCGAGCGGAAAACTAACCAAATACATTCAGGCTCGCGGTAAACGCGGGCTCACCATATTTAACAGCTTTTTCAGTCCATTTAACACATGGATTGGCTTCCAAATTCGGTGGTCTGGTTGCCCGTATGTGGTGCATCCGCATCTTGAGTTTTCAGAGCAATTATTCGCTAAGAACCGAATCCGAAAAGCCATTTTCTGGCGTTTTTTTGATCGACCTTTTTTACGTTCCGCTGCCGGAATTCACCTTTTAGATCCACGGCAACAGGCACGGTTGAAGGACTTGGGTATCACCACTCACGTGTTTGCTGCACCCAATGGGGTTTCCGAGCATATTCTTAATGCAAACCCAAGCGTATCCTGGTCGACAAGTGGTCCGGTTCGATTCCTTTTCTTTGGAAGACTTCATGTTGAAACAAAAGGGCTCGACTTAATGATGGACGCCGTTTCTGCGGTGGCTCAGGATGAAAACATTGAGGTCGTTGTTCAAGGCCCGGGTGAAGAAGGCTTGGGCTGGTTGAAGGAAGAAATTG
>JAURGV010000304.1 GCA_030833605.1 Rhodothermales bacterium | reverse complement strand
TAGCTTGGCCAACTCTCTCCAATCGAGAATCATAGCCGGTAATTCGTGTTCGCTAGCCAGTTGCTGCAAATCAGATTCTTTGGTAGATGGCTTTCCAGTGGACGTTTTGGATATCACAGGAAGTTTCAGCTTCTCAAATAGGATCACCCCAATTTGAGCCGGAGAGGCGATATTGAACGATTCTTCAGCCACTTCGAATATTTGACGCTCCAACAGTTCCAAATCTTCAGCGGTTTGTTTGGAGAGCTCTAACAAAACCGAAACATCCAGGCCAATTCCGGCTAACTCCATCCCCGACAACACTTCCACCAAAGGAAACTCGATATCGTAAGCGATGCCTTCAACGCCTTTTTTCGTTAGAAGCGGTTCAAAAACATCCGCTAATTGCAGCGTGATATCCGCATCTTCACAGGCATAAGGCGCAATGTCAGCTTGGGCGACGTCTCGCATGGTTATCTGGTTCTTCCCTGAACCAATCAGTGACGAAATCGGGATGGTTTCGTAGCCCAAATACCCTTTCGCCAATGCGTCCATGTTGTGGGCTTCTTCCGGCGCAATCAAATAATGCGCTACCATGGTATCAAATACTGGTCCTTTGACCTGCAAGCCATGGTGCGCTAGCACAATCCAATCGTATTTGACGTTCTGGCCGATTTTCAAGGCGCTGCCTTCCAATAGCGGCCGCACAAGCTCAAGAACCGCTTCGGTGGTCGTTCCGTCCGGCATGGGAGTAGGAATGTAGAACGCTTCGCCATGCGCCACTGAAAGGGAGATGCCCACCAATGACGCGATATGGGGATCTACTGAAGTCGTTTCCGTATCAAAACTGATACGCTCGCTCTTCTTTAACAAAGCCACAATTTCTGAAAGTCGCTCTTTCGAAGTCGGCATTTCATAGGTGACTTCATCCGCGGTATACTTCTTGTATTCGGTGGCGCCTCCAAACAAGTCTTCAACGGGAGCTACAGGTGCCGAAACGCGGGAAGCGCTTGTATTGACCGCGGTAGATGCACTCGAATCGGACGAAATGGGTGCAAAGAGCGGTCCCGCTCCGGCAATCTTCGGTGACAACACTTTTGAAACGCGATCAAACAGCCTGTTGAACTCTAATTCGTTGAACAAGTGTTGAATATGGCTTAAATCGGGCGCTTTGCAGGCAAAGTCATCCCAACCCAGCATCAAAGGCACGTCAGTTTTGATGGTTACCAATTTTTTGGACAATCGGGCCATATCCGCTTCGTTGGTTAGGCCATCAATCGCCCGCTTTCCTTTAACCTTATCGACGTTGTCTAGCAGGTTCTCGACAGAGCCAAATTCATCAATCAGGGAAATGGCTGTTTTCTCCCCTATGCCTTTGACCCCCGGAACGTTGTCTGCAGAGTCGCCCATCAAAGCGAGTACATCAATAAACTGAACGGGCATCAACCCATACTTTTCCTTGAACGATGCTACCGTTATCGGATCAAACTCCTCACCACGGTAGGCTGGACGAAATTGCTCGATCCCTGGCCCAAGAAGCTGCATAAAATCCTTGTCAGGAGACACGATAACCGCATGCGCCCCTTCATCTTCGGCTTGCTTAGCTAATGTGCCAATCACATCATCTGCCTCCACGCCTTCCACTTCGACCACGGGAATATCCATCGCTTCAACCACCTTCTTGATCACAGGAAGATTGGCTAGAAGCTCTTCAGGAGGCGGATCCCGGTGCGCTTTATAGTCTTCAAACATTTCATCTCGAAAAGTCCCGCCTTCGCCCATCACATCGAACACCACAGCGATGTGATCGATGCCATGATCCTCAATTAGCTTAACCAAGGCCGACGTAAATCCATAGGTCGCACTGGTGTTGAACCCCTTAGAATTAATGAGTGGCCGGTTGATAAAAATGAAGTGAGCACGATACGCAAGCGCCATCGCGTCCAGCAAATAGAGGGTCTTTTTAGGGGATGCCATAGATTGAATTGGTTTGCCCTCAAACTATGAAAGCTGACCCACACTCGGAACCCTTCTATCGAATGTTCTTTTTACTCATCACGGTTTTGCCGATTGGCGCCTTTGCCAGCGAATCGGTGTACAATTGGTCTTTTTTGTCGGACACGAATAGCCACTAGGAATTCAAGCTTGAGAAAATTTAAAACGGTATTGGTGACTGGTGGGGCTGGATTTATTGGCTCCAACTACCTAAATCGCTTAGTCCCGAAACATCCGGACGTGCATTTCATCAATTTTGACGCGTTAACCTATGCCGGTAACCTGCAAAATTTGGTCTCTATTGACGATAAACCGAACTATTCATTCGAAAAAGGGGATGTTACGGATGAATCTCGCATTCGTGGGGTATTGGAGACCCATGATGTAGACGTTGTGGTCCATTTCGCCGCAGAATCTCACGTGGATCGCTCCATTTCAGATCCTGGCAATTTTGTACGAACCAATGTGGACGGAACGTTGGTCTTATTGCACGAAGCAAATCGTTTTTGGACGCAGCGGTGCAAAAAGGGCTTTTTCCATCACGTTTCTACCGATGAAGTATTTGGGTCTTTGGGTGCTAAAGGCTATTTCACACCGACTTCC
>JAURGV010000303.1 GCA_030833605.1 Rhodothermales bacterium | reverse complement strand
TGGCCCAAACTTTCGTTTCTTCGTCTAAGTAGAGCATGTCAAGAAGCTCCTGCGGCCACCCTTCTGCTCGTAATCGGGTTAACATGCGCCATGCCATAACCTGAACAGCCGGTACCGTGCTCCACATGCTATCATTCAAGCATCTCCAGTGATGTACGTCGACCGTTTCGGGGGTTTCAACTTGTCCTCGGCATGTACCGCACAGTAGGGCACATTCATCTGGACCCCCATTTGAAGCGGGCGGTATTTCATAAACACCAAGACCCTCCGCTGAACCACACAACTCACAAACGGACCCACTCCGATCTCTCAATGCTGCTTCTGTACTCATTATAGAATATTAACCTTGGTATTTAAGAGCGGATGCTTTCCACCGGATTGGCAGTAGCAGATTTAACGGATTGGTACAGCGTCGTCGCCACTGCTATCCCCAATGCAAGACCAATGGAAAAGAAAAACGTCATCGCATCGCCATCATTATCCCCTGCCATCGAATTATCGGGTCGGACGGGTCGCTAACCGGGTATGGCGGTGGATTGCACCGCAAAAAGAAGCTCCTAGACATGGAACGCGGCGTCGAAACGCTGACTCTTTTTGGGTGAAATCAAGGACTGAGACACTGGCGCTTTTCGGATAAAAAAAGTGGGCTGGTTTTCTATCGAAAACCAGCCCACTCTGAAGCGATTAAGCCAAATGGATTAGTGCCCTGCCATCGGATGGATCACCAAATTGGCAATAAAGAATTCCATCATGCGCTGCGGATTGATGCCCGAGTGTCCGCGATCCGGGCCTACCTGCACATCAAAGCTTTTGCCCGCAGCTTGAAGGGCTGCAATGAGTTCCATGGACTGCGAAGGGTGCACGTTGTTATCGGCTGTTCCGTAGTAGATCATGAGGCGACCTTTTAAGTTGTCGACGTAGCTCATCGCCGATCCTTCGTCATACCCTTTGGTATTTACTTGGGGCGTTCTCATATACCGCTCGGTATAAATAGTGTCGTAATGACGCCAGTCCGTTACGGAGGAAGCGGCTGATGCAGCCTGAAATACGTCAGGATGACGTAAAAGAGCCAACGCCGAGGCATATCCGCCGTATGATGTGCCAAAAATTCCTACTCGTTTACCATCGACGTATGGGCGTTTGGCCAACTCTTTTACGCCTTCGGCTTGGTCATCGATTTCAACCACACCCAATTTTTGATAGATCGCATCCAAGAAGTGTTTTCCACGGCCAGCAGCACTGCGGGAATCCAAACTGGCAACCAAGAACCCATATTCTGTCATGGGATTGCCCGTGCTAAAGTTTTCGCGAGCTCCATTGGTTTTTGGCCCTGCATACACGCTGATTAACAACGGGTAGGACTTGGACGGATCAAAATTCGATGGCTTATTCAACATGCCGTGGAGTTCCGTTACACCATCGGCCGCTTTGTAGGTGAACAACTCCACACTTTGAAGTCCTAGTTCGTCGAACTTCGTCAAGTCGCTTTGCGCAACATCGGCCACTTTTTTGCCTTTTGCATCAAACAGTGTGGTAAATGGTGCCCGATTGTGGGTTTGGGCCACATCCAAGAAGTACTTCCCGTCAGGTGAGACGCGAACCGAATGATTCAAACTTGGATCGGTCAAACGAACATCTTTGTTTCCGTCAAAACCAATGCGGTGAAGCTGCATTTTCATGTGATTATCGCCCGAGCGAGCCATATACCACAACGTTTTTGCTTTTTCATCGACTCGGACAATACCTCCGACTTCAAATTGGTGTTGTGTTATGGTAGACAACAACGTACCGCTCATATCATAGAGGTAGTAGTTTTCCCATCCCGTTCGCTCTGAGGACCATATAAAACGATTTCCATCTTCCAAAAACTGCATGGCCGGACGGTTATCCACCCAACTTGCTGGCCATTCATCCCGAACAACAACGCGACATGAACCCGAAGCCGGGCTACAAGCGGCGACTTCTAGAATGTTTTGCCAACGGTTCGTTCGGTTAACCAACAACTCCTTGCCATCCGGAGTCCATCCCACGTTATAAACGTAGTGACCGACAACGTCGTCGGTGAACGCCTTGCCATCGCGGATGTCCACAGAAGTCGTTTTTCCGGTAGCGACATCATACACAAAAAGCTCGACAACCGGGTTCGATACACCCGCTTTTGGATAGGCTTCTACATCGATGGTACTTTGCAATTTGGTTTGATCCAATTGCAAGAAGTAGTCCGGAACGCCGCTTTCATCAAAACGATAATAAGCGAGATATGCCCCCGATGGAGACCACCACATCGCGGTGTTTTGGCCCAATTCTTCCCCGTAAACCCAGCTAGCCGTACCGTTTTTAATCCGGTTTGCCTCGCTGCCGTCTGAGGTAAGTGCTTTTTCATCCGAACCATCAGCTTTACTCAGAAACACATTGCGATCCCGGTAAAAGGCTTTCATTGATCCATCTGGGGAATCGGCAGAGTCAAACTGGCGTCCGCGTTCAGGTCCGCCAAATCGTCCGCGACCCTCAGTATTGTCCGCGCTACCTTCAATCTCAACAGCAGCTTTTTTCTTTACATCAAAACGATAGTTCTTGCCATTAAACGCATACTCAAAAGAACCGCTA
>JAURGV010000302.1 GCA_030833605.1 Rhodothermales bacterium | reverse complement strand
ACTTAGCAGTATTGTGGGGGGAAGCGCCCTTGAAAATGCAGCTATCTTAAAGAGAGTTCTTCAGAATGAAGGCGGACCCAAAAAAGACATTGTAGTCCTCAACGCCGCCTTTGCCTTAGTAGCAGCGGGCGTTTCTTCTTCCGTTGAAGACGGGATTATTGCGGCCCGTACTTCGATTGAAAGCGGAGCAGCGTTCGATGCATTGGAGCAATTGAAGATCGTTAGCAACGCTGCTTCTACCCCGAATGGTACACCGTAACGATATGGCCACCAACGGTTTTACGATTTTAGAAACCATCGTTCGCGACACCCGAACCGTAATCGCGGACCGTCAAAAGAAACATTCCGTCTCGGAGTTGGAACAGTTTCCCCTTTTTGGACGCTCTTGCCATTCGCTGTTCGACTTTTTGGTAGCACAACCGTTCGCAATTATTGCCGAGGCAAAAAAAGCGTCTCCTTCCCAGGGAATCATCAGGGAGCATTTCGACCCGGTGTCAATAACCGAAGGGTATCAAAAGGCCGGTGCTGCGGCGGTATCCATTTTAACGGAGCCCCTGCACTTTAAAGGGGATATCCAGTTTTTATTGGACTGCCGATCTGCCCTTCATATTCCGATTCTCAGAAAGGACTTTATTGTCGATCCTTACCAACTGGTGGAAGCAAAGGCCTACGGCGCCGATGCCGTCTTGTTGATCGCAACGATTCTGAGCAAATCCCAACTGTCCGAGCTGCAAGCAGCAGCGTATCAACTTGGATTGTCCGTTCTTCTTGAAGTTTACGAAGAGCGCGAACTTGAACGGGTAGATCATGATAATACCCCCATTATTGGCGCCAATAGCCGTGACCTGAACACGTTTGAGGTCGATCTAAACCACGCGGTCCGTGTGTTGTCAACCCTCCCAGAGGGAAGTTTGCGCATCGCGGAAAGCGGAATTCGATCTGGAAACGATCTAAAATGGCTTAAACAGCACGGAATTCATGGCGCACTGATTGGAGAATCGTTTATGCGTGAAGCCGATCCTGGCCTGGCCCTGTCCACTTTTATTTCGTCTATATCATGACCACCGTCCTGAGTCAACCAGTACTCAGCTTACCTATATGACAACAGCTGTTAAAATTTGCGGCCTTATGAATCTAGCCGATGCACGCTATGCATCGGGAGCAGGTGCAGATTTCCTAGGATTCATTCAGTATCCGGCTAGTCCGAGATACCTTTCTGCCGAGCAAGCTCGTGAAATCATCGGTTGGCTTTATGGAGCCAAAACGGTTGGTGTGTTTGTTGATGAAGACGCCGAGGTAGTGAATGCCAAGTGTGAACTTGCCAATTTTCACTATGCACAACTTCATGGCAATGAAACCCCGGCCTACTGCGAATGGATTGATCGCCCCATTATCAAGGTTATAAAGGTTTCTCCTGAATCCACGAAGGCTCAATTGGAGGAAGAAGTCATGTCTTTTGCTCACGTAGCTGAATACATCTTGTTCGATACAGGGAGTGTGGGAGGCAGCGGAAAAACGTTTGACTGGAATCTGGTTCAGGGAATCACGTGCCCTCTACCCTTTTTGCTTGCAGGTGGACTGAATGCGGAAAATGTGCAGTCGGCCATCGCCCAGATTCGTCCCTTCGGGGTCGACGTTGCGAGTGGTGTTGAAACGGCCCCAGGTGTTAAGGATTTTGCAAAAATCGATGCGTTCTTAGAAAACGTTAGAATCGGAGGAAAAGGTTGAATTTACCGGACAAAAATGGCCGTTTTGGTCCATACGGTGGCTCATATGTGCCCGAAATATTGGTCCCTGCGCTGGAACAGCTCATCGAAGGCTTCGAAGCGGCCTGGAAGGACCCGTCTTTTCAGAACGAATACCACGCTCTTTTAAAAACGTACGTTGGGCGCCCAACCGCCTTAACCTTTGCCGACCGATTGACCGAGCAGTTGGGAGGACCCCGCATTTATCTTAAAAGAGAAGATCTTTGCCATACCGGAGCCCATAAAATCAACAATACGATTGGCCAGATTCTTCTAGCCATACGAATGGGTAAAACGCGCATTATCGCTGAGACGGGTGCGGGGCAGCATGGGGTGGCGACCGCAACGGTATGCGCAAAATTCGGTCTTCCGTGTGTAGTCTATATGGGCGCGGAAGACATGGAGCGCCAGCATTTAAATGTTATGCGAATGCGATTGTTGGGGGCTGAGGTTCGGCCTGCCACTTCGGGCAGTCAAACCTTAAAAGATGCGACCAACGAGGCCATTCGCGACTGGGTAACCAACGTTCGGGACACCTTTTATATCATTGGATCCGTAGTTGGCCCTCACCCCTATCCGGAGATGGTACGCACCTTTCACGAAGTGATTGGCAATGAAGTTAAAGAGCAACTGCAACAGTCTTCTGGAACACCATTACCGGATGCTTTGGTAGCTTGTGTGGGTGGAGGATCGAATGCCATGGGGCTTTTTGCACCGTTTCTAAATGATTCCACCGTGGCCATGTTCGGCGTTGAGGCCTCCGGAGAGGGGTTAAATGGTCGTCATGCTGCCACTTTAACACTGGGTCAGCCCGGCGTTTTGCACGGCGCAATGAGCTATCTCCTGCAAGATGACGAAGGTCAAATTGCTCTCGCGCACTCCATTTCCGCTGGT